>SKWV01000110.1 GCA_007128755.1 Trueperaceae bacterium | reverse complement strand
TCAGGTTGCGGAAGAAGGTCATGATCGCGCCGGTCACGCCCGTGAACGACAGCAGCATGAAGATCACGATGAAGCCGAGGATGCCGAACTGCGCGAGCTGCTGCACGAAGTTGCGCACGCTGCGGTCGCCCCAGGCGAGGGCGGCGCGCGCGCCGTCGAGCGGGAACACCGGGAACAGGTTGATCACCGCGTGCAGGATCGCGACGTTGCCCGAGACGATGAACGCCTGGGCGAGCGGCACGCTCCCCGTGCGCACGAACACGTACGCCACGGTGTAGGCGAGCGTGGCCACGAGCAGGTACGCCAGCGGCCCCGTGTACCACACCAGCGCCTCGATGCGTCCGCGCCCCGGGTAGTTGCGCGAGTTGACGGGCACCGGCTTGGTCCAGCCGAAGCCGAGCAGGAACAAGAACAGCACCCCCATCGGCTCGAGGTGCGTCTGCGGGTCGAACTGCAAGAAGCCCTGGTAGCGCGGGGTGTGGTCGCCGTAGCGGCCGGCCATCCACGCCTGCGCCATGTTGTGGAAGATGAGCGCCATCACCATCACGATGGAGGCGATGATCAGGACCGTCGGGTTGTTGAAGTAGTTCAGGACCATGTGGGCATCTCGCCTTTGAGTCAGCGCGTGGGGTTCGGCCCCTGGTCGTCGTCGGCGTTCGCGCTCACGCGCTCGATGAGCGTCCGGGCCAGTGCCATCTCGTCGTCGAAGCTCGTGACGCTACCCTCGGCCCGTGCCCGCTCGAGCTGCGCCAGCACGTCGCCGACCTGCGGGCCGGGCGGCAGCCCCAACCCTACCACGTCCCTGCCGCGCACCCGAGGCCGTTCTGGCGCGTGCTCGAAGGCGATCACCGCCTCGCGCAGGGGTGGCGCGAGCGCCGCCAACGCACGCCGCGCCGGCCCGTCGAGCGCCAGGAGCCGCTCCTCGCTCACCGGCACCAGGTCGCCGGCGAGCGCGCGCACGCGCTCCCGCATCGCCGCCATACGCTTCGGTAGATGGAAGCGCGCGAACGCCCGCTCCGCCTCGGCGTCGGGCGTCGCCGCCAGGAGCAGCATGAGGTAGGCGGGGGCGTGCTCCTCGGCCGCTTCGGCCTCGCCTCGGCGGGCGTCCTCCTCGCGTTGGGCATCGAGCCGGCGCACCGCCGCGTGATCGACGCGGAGCCCGTAGAGTGCCTCCATCGCGCCGGTCTCGACCAGCTGCGCGAGCGCGGGCGCCACCCGCGCCTCGGCCAGCGTCAGCTCGAGCTCCGCGCGCAGGCGCTGCCCGGAGACGTTGCGCACCACGTCGCGCTCGAGCGCCGCCGGCACCTTGGCCAGCGTGTCGGCGTCGAAGCGCAGGCCGAGCCGCCCGGCGAGCCGCGCGCCGCGCACCAGCCGCGTGGGGTCCTCGACGAACGAGAGCGGGTGCAGCACGCGCAGCCGGCGCGCCCCCAAGTCGGCGAGCCCGCCGAAGGGGTCGATGAGCCCGGGCGGCTCCGGATGGACGCGCACCGCGAGCGCGTTCACCCCGAAGTCGCGCCGCAGCAGGTCGTCGGTGAGGGTGCCCTCGCGCACCTCCGGCAGCGCCCCCGGGAACGCGTACGCCTCGCTGCGGGCGCTCGCCAGGTCGACCGTGATCCCCGACGTCAGCCGCAGCGACGCCGTGCCGAAGTCCGCGTGCGACGACAGCGTGCCGCCCAAGCGCGCGTGCAGCGCCCGGCCGAGCCGCTCGGCGGGGGAGTCGCTCACGCCGTAGTCGGGATCCCCGCCCGGCGGGCGCTCGATCACCAGGTCGAGGTCGTGGTAGCCGACGCCCAGCAGCCCGTCGCGCACGGTGCCGCCCACGAGGTACAGGCGTGCCTGACCGGCGAGCGTCACCGCGGTGGCGATCACGTCGCGCGCGCCGCCCGGCAGCGACGCCAGCACGCGCTCCGCCGGGCCGGTGCGGTCGCCGACCGGATGGCGCGCGCGGATGAGGTCGGAGCGCGTCACGATGCCCACGAGGCGCGGCGCGTCGCCGTCCTCGACCACCGGCACCCGGCCGATGTCGTGCGTCAGCACCAGCGACTCCAGCTCGCGCAGCGTCGCCTCGGGCCCGGCCGTGATCGCCGGCGTCGTCATGAAGCCCGAGACGCGCGCGTCGGCGAAGCCGTGGCGGATCGCGTGGTCGAGGTCGCGCCGCGAGATCACGCCCACGAGGCGGCCCTCACCGTCGACGACCGGCATGCCGTTGTGGCGGTGGCGGGCGAGCACCTGCCGCGCGTCGGCGATCTGGGTGCTCGCGTCGACCGTCACCACCGGCGCACTCATGATGTCGCGCGCACGCACCGGTGGCAGCACGAAGCGCGGCAGGGCCTCCAGCACCGCCGCCAGCGCCTCGGTCGGGGGCAGGTCGGTGCGCGCGAACGCGGCCCGCGGGTGCCCACCCCCGGCGAGCGCCACCTGCAGGGCGGCGCCGACGTCGACCCGCGGCGTCGAGCGGGCGAACACGAGGGTGCGCTCGTCCATGCCCGCCGCGAGGATCGCGGCGTCGGCCCCGGTGCTCGCCATGAGCTCGCCGCACAGGCCGCTCACCGACGGCACGTACTCCTCGCGCTCGAAGGAGGCCACGGCGATGCGGCGACCGCCCACGATCCGCTCCTGCGCGCCGGCGAGGATCTCGTCGCGCAGCGGCGCCAACTCCGGCGGCACCGCCGTGGAGCGGAACCGCCGCACCAGGTCGAGGTTGCCGCCCTGCTCGAGCAGCCAGGCGGCGGCGGCGTGATCGTCGGCCGTGGTCAGGTCGAACGCGAAGTCGCCGGTGTCCTCGTGCAGCCCCAGGAGCGCCAGGCTGGCGAGCGGCGCGCTCAGCGTCACGCCCTCGGTGCGCAGGCGCCGCGCGAGCAGCGTGACGGTCGCGCCGACGCTCTCGCGCAGGCCGCGTGCGCTGTGGAGCGGGTCGGTGGGACGGGGGTGGTGATCGAACACGGTGACCGGCACGCGGCCGACGAGCTCGGCGAAGCGCCCGAGCCGGTTGCGCTCGGCGGTGTCGACCACGATCAGCTCCTCGACCTCGTCGAGATCGACCTCGTCGGCGTCGACGAGCGGCATCTGGTCGCGGTAGAGCTTGAGCAGCTCGCCGACGCCTCCCTTCACCGTCCCCTCGAGCGCCGCGACGCTGCCGGGGAAGAGCACGGTGGCGAGCGCGGCGCTGGCGAGGGCGTCGAAGTCGGGCTGCTCGTGGGTGACGACGAGGCGCATGTGTCTCGCAGTCTACGGGTGGAGCGCGCTCAGCCGCGCGCCGGACGCGCGCGCTCGCCACGCCAGGCCTCGAGGGCCCGCCGCGCCTCCTGGTGACCGATGTCGACGAGCGGCGCGTACGGCGCGAAGTCGAGCGGGTCGTAGTCCTCGACGGGATAGACGACGTTCACGTCGGCCAGCTTCGCCATGGCGCGTACCTGATAGCGCGCGTTGATCGACGTCGCTCCGTAGAGCGTCTCGACGATCGAGGGCACCAGCCCGTTGGAGGAGCCCGGCCACAGGGAGCGCCACAGGATCCTCCAGCCCGAGATGGTTTCGCCGAACTCGTACGGCTTGGCGTGCTCCCGGAGCGGGAAGGCGTTCGATCCGATGACGACGCCACCTTGCACGCGCGTCCGCATGACGTCGACGGGATAGTTGCTCGTGATGCCGCCGTCCACCAGCACGTCGCCGTCGTGGAGGACGGGTGAGAAGACGCCGGGTAGCGCCAGGCTCGCGCGCACCGCGTGCCACAGCGGGCCGCGATCGTGGATCGTGCGGTCGCCCCGGCTGAGGTTCGTGGACACGCAGAAGAACGGCGTCCAGAGATCCTCGATCAGCACCTCGCCGAACAGCGTGCGGATCATCGCGGTGACGCGCCTCGACGAGGTCAAGGCGGCGATGGGGAGCGTCAAGTCGAGGAAGCGCGTGGTCGACAGCTTCGCGGAGCGCTCGAAACAGACCTCGGCCGACTGCGACAGCGCGAACGTGCCGCCCACGAGCGCCCCCATGCTGGTGCCGCCGACGATGTCGACCGCAAGGTCAGCCTCCTCGCAGGCACGCAGCAGCCCGACGTGCACGTAGCCTCGCGCGCCGCCGCCGCTGAGGACCACCCCGGCCGAGCGGCCGCTGATCCCGCGGGCGACGCGGCCGACGTCGGCCTCGTTCGTCATCCGGACGTGGTAGTGGTGCTCTGCGCTCCGCG
>SKWV01000356.1 GCA_007128755.1 Trueperaceae bacterium | reverse complement strand
GGCAACGGCAACGTGCTGCTCATGGCGCACGCGCTCGAGGCGAACGCAGCGCTCGTCGATGCGGCCTTCGATCAGGTCGCCTACGTCTTCGGGCGCAACGCCAACGCGTACAGCTACGTGACCGGCCTCGGCCACCGCTCGCCGGCGCGCATCCACCACCGCATCGCGACCGCGACCGGCATCGTTCCCCCCGGGCTCGTGGTCGGCGGACCGAACGATCACGGCGGCGATCCCCTGCTGGACGCGCTGCTGGAGACCGAGGCCCCGCCGCCCGCGAAGGCGTACCTGGACCTGCAGGGCTCCTGGGCCACGAACGAGTACGCCATCGACTACACCGCCCCCCTCGTGTTCGCGCTGGCCTCGTTCATGTTCGGCGCACACGAACCTGACGACGGGCCGGTCGCCGAGGCGCTCGTCGACCTCGCTCCGCTCGAGCCCGGCGCGATCGACGCGTTCCTCGCACCTGAGCGCCTCGGCACCTTCACCGATGGCGCTTCCGACATCGCGTTCGAGGTCGACGACGGCGTGCTGTCGATGACGTACGGCCTGCGCGAGGCCGGCTGGCTCGGCATCGTGATCCTCGTCGACCGGCACGTGCACGACGTCGCGGGCCTGCGCATCGAGGTCCGCGGGCAGGCCAGCGGGCACGAGGTGCGGTTCGAGATCAAGGACGCTCGGGGCGTGCACTTCGAGCGCCTCTTCGTCGACGACTCGGACGAGTGGCGGACGCTCGAGGTCGATCTCGACGCGTTCGAGGTGCGCCAGGACTGGCAGCCCGATGGCGTGCACCCGGAGCCCGGCCACACCTTCGACCGCGCTCGGCTCGAGATGATCACGTTCTCGCCGCTCACGACCGGGCAGGGGCGCCTGGAGTTCCGGGCCGTCGAGGCGTACTGACGTTTCGCGTGGAGTACGAGCGCGCGGGTTCGTTCCCGACGGAGCGCCGATGACTCACAGGGGCTGCGAGAGCGCCTCGTCGCGCTCGGCACGTGTCTCCGGACCGCACGGTACGCTCGCCGAGTGAACGTCGCGCCGCAGGCGGCCCTCGAGGCGAGTCTCGACCGACTCGTGGCGCGTCGCGACGTCCATCACGCCCTCATGGCGGTGCGCAGCGGCGACGGCGCGGTCGAGTGGCGCGGCGCACGTGGCGACGTCCGTCCGGGCGGCTCGGCGCTGAGCACCGACACGCCGTACTTCGTGGCGAGCATCGACAAGCTCGTCAGCGCGACGGCGCTGTTCGTGCTCGCGGAGCAGGGTGCGCTCGAGCTGGACGGCCGGGTGGCCGCCTACCTCGACCCTTCGCTGGTGCGCGGTCTGCACGTGTGGAGAGGGGTCGACCGCAGTGACGATCTGACGCTCCGTCACCTCGTCTCGCACACCTCGGGGTTGGCCGACTACCTGGAGGATCGGCCGAAGGGCGGTCGGAGCCTGATCGAGGAGACGCTCGCGCGCGGCGACGAGGGTTGGACCTTCGACGAGGCGCTGGGGCGCGTGCGGACGCAGCTGCGGCCGCACTTCCCGCCCCAGGACGCGCACGACCCGAGCGCCCGGGCGCAGTACTCCGACACGAACTACCTGCTCCTGAAGGCCGTGCTGGAGGCCGTGACGGGGCGGCCGGTCGGTGACGTGTACCGGGATCTGGTGTTCGCGCCGCTCGGCATGACGGCCAGCTTCGTGGTGTCGCGCGACGATCCCCAGGCCGAGCGCATGGCGCAGGCGGCGGCGCTGTGGGCGGGCGCGGAGCCACTCGACGCCCCGGTCACGCTGCGGTCGACCTTCGGGATGTTCAGCACGCTGGACGATCAACTGGCGCTCGTGCGCGGCGTGGTCGAGGGGCGGCCGTTCGAGGCTGGTCGCGCGGTGTTCGATGCCATGGCGACGCCGTTCCGTCGCTTCGGCCAGGGCTTCGATGCGGCGGCGCTGCGCCGGCCGGGATGGCCGATCGAGTACGCGCACGGCGTGATGCGCTTCCAGCTCCCGCGCTGGCTCGCACCCTTCGCTCGGCCGCCGGCGGTGGTGGGTCACACCGGTTCGACCGGTACCTGGGCGTTCCACTGTCCCGACCTCGACCTCGACCTCGTCGGCACGGTCGACCAGGTCACCGCGGGGCCGGTGCCGTTCCGATCCGTCGGCGCTTGGCTGCGGGCAGCGCGCGCTCCCGTGCTTCGCCGGACGCGCAGCCGTCCGCGCAGTGTTCGAGAAGACGTGGAGAGGTGACGGTCATGACGGCCCGGCTTCGCCTTCGACGGGACGACGATCCCGACTCCGCCTCGCCACTGCCGCCCTGCCACGAGCGTTCGCGTACCCTGTTCCCATGTACACGCCCAAGCCGAACGAGGAGACCCGCGTCGAGGTGATGCAGGCGCTCGTCCAGGCGCACCCGCTCGCGACCTGGACGCTGTTCGACGGCGACGACCTGCTCACGCACCACATCCCGTTCCATCTCGACGTCGATCGGGGGCCGTTCGGGACGCTGGTGGGGCACGTCGCGCGCGCGAACTCCGTGTGGCGCTCGCGGCCGAGCGATGTCCGGAGCGTGGTCTCGTTCCACGGGCCGCAGGCGTACGTGACGCCGTCGTGGTACGCGAGCAAGCGTGAGCACGGCAAGGTGGTGCCGACCTGGAACTACGCCGTCGTGCACGCGCGCGGCGTGCCGACGTTCACCCACGACACCGCGTGGTTGCTCGCGCACGTGTCGGGTCTCACCGCCGCGCACGAGGCGAACGAGTCGACGCCGTGGTCGGTCTCGGACGCGCCGTCCGAGTTCGTGGAGCGGCAGCTGCGCGCGATCGTCGGGGTGGAGATCCCGATCGAGCGGCTGTCGGGCAAGTGGAAGACGAGTCAGAACCGACCGCATGCCGACAAGGCGGGGGTCGTGGCGGGACTCGGGCGGAGAGGCGACGAGGCGTCGGCGGAGCTGGTCGAGCGGCACACGGAGCCGTAACGACGACGCCGGCCGGCCGGCTCCGATTGCACCGCACGAGAACCCGCCTTCTCCGCCGACGAGCGCCGCTGGACCGCGATCGTCGAGCGCGATCGGAGCCGCCAGTTCCTGGCCGGACAGGCTCCCGGAGGCGGTCGGCGCCTGAGAACGCTCGGCTCCTTCGTCAGGCCGGCTCTCTCCCGAAGCTCGTGACGTCGACGATGGTGCCCGTCTCCAAGGCCCGCTGGGCGGCTAGCGCGAGTCGTAGGCTCTCCATGGCGTCGCGGGCGTCGGGCGCCACGGGAAGCCCGTGCCGTACGTGGCGTGCGAAGGTCACGATCTCGCGCTCGTACGCTTCGCGGAAGCGATCGTCGAAGTGCGCTGGGTAGTCGTGGTGGACCCCACCGGCGTCCCATATCTCGAGATCCGAGCGGCGGCGCTTCTCGAGGTGGAACTTGCCGTTCTCACCCAGGACGTCCGCCACGATCTCGTAGCCGTATGCGGTGTTGAGCGCGTTCTCCACGGTGCCGAGCGCGCCGTTCTCGAAACGGAGCATGGCGAGCACCAGGTCGTGCAGTCCGTGCTCTCGAAGGCGTTCGTCACGGACGACGGTACCGATCGCGCTGACCTCGATCACCTCGCCGAAGAAGAAGCGCGCCGTGTCGAAGTCGTGGATACCCATGTCCAGAAGCAGTCCCCCCGAGGTCCTCAAGAACGCGAGGGGTGGAGGTGAAGGATCACGACTGACGGCGCGGAAGCTCTCGAGCCGGCCCAACTCGCCGGCGTCGATGCGGCGCTTCGCCTCCTGATAACCCGGATCGAACCTCCGGTGGAAACCGACCTGGCACGCGACGCCTGCCTCCTCGACGGCGCGAACGGCCCGCTCGGCGCCCGCGAGGGTGTCGGCGAGCGGTTTCTCGACGAAGATCGCTTTGCCGGCGCGCGCTGCGCGGCAGACGACGTCGACGTGCGTCGGTGTCGGCGTGGTCACGAGGACCGCGTCGATCGAGGGATCATCCAGCACGGCATCGAGTTCCTGCACGCGGGCACCGAGGGCGTCGGCGACGGCCTGGGCGTTCGCGGCGACGGAGTCCACCACCGCCCGAATCCGGACGCCATCCACCGTCTTCAGGACGCCGGCATGCGTGCGGCCCATGCGACCCGCACCGATCATGGCGACGTTCAACGCTTCGGTCATCACCAGCCTCCTCGAGTGTCGGCCCGGGGAGCGGGATGGCCGAGGCGAGGATGCATCATCGGCGGTTC
>SKWV01000205.1 GCA_007128755.1 Trueperaceae bacterium | reverse complement strand
CGCGAGCGGGATGAGCATGGCGCCCTCGATGTGCCCGGCGTCGTACTCCTCCTGGCGCCGCACGTCGAGGATGAAGGGCTCGACCTGCTCGATGAAGTCGAAGGCGGCGTCGGGCGCGATCTGCAGCCAGCCGGCCTGGCTCGCCTCGGCGATGAAGGCCGCCATGGCCTCGGTACCGGGGTTGTGCGCGGGCTGGGCGAAGGCCCCAGCGGCGAGAAGCGATGCGAACAGGACGACCAAGATGCGTTTCATGGCGTGCTCCTTTGCTCGTTCAGGACCCGCTGGCCCTAGAACCCGAAATGCTGGACCTGACCGATCTCGACGATCAGGCTGCGGATGAGCGTGGCGCCCACGATCGGCACCAGCGCGGCGGCGATGGGGGCCCGGCGCACGAGCGCCGGGACGGCGGCCAGGAGGACCAACGCGACGACGAACCACGGTCCACCGTGGCTCCAGAGGTAGGCGTACGCCTGCCTCGCCTCGGCGGCCCCGGTGGCGAGGGCGAACAGGTAGACGACGCCCATCACGGCGCTGGCGAGGCTCAGGACGGTGAGCCAGCGCGGCGCCCACGCCTGGCGGAAGAGCGCGGCGATCGCGACCACCGTGAGCATGCCGGTGAGGGGGAAGAGGACGAGCAGCACCGGCGTCCACAGGGGCCGGTTGACGTTGACCGCGAGCGCGAGGCCGGGGTACACGAGCGCGAGCAGGGAGCCGACCACCAGGGCGGCCGACCAGAGCAGTCGCGGGCCCTTGCCGATCCAGACGAAGAAGCTCGCGACGAGCGAGATCGTGAGGCCCCAGGCACCGAGCCAGATGGGGGCGGTGGGCGTGAAGGCGAGGAAGATCCAGACGTGGGTGAAACGGAAGCGCGCCGGCGACTCGATCCAGAGCGTGAAGAGGTCGAGCACGATCAGGACCATCGTGACGAGCGCGTACGTTCGGACCTTCGGATGCTTCGTGATGTGGGCCACCGCGGTGACCACCGCGGCGCCGCCGGCGAGCGCGACGAGCGCGAAGTGGATGAGCGTGGGCCAGTGCCAGAAGTGCTGGGGGCTGGGGAGGCCGTAGAACTCCGTCATCACGACCGCGATCCTTCCCCGCCGACGAGACCGAACTTCGCCGGCGCGTTCAGGTAGTAGAGGTTGGGCCCCGTGCCGAGCCCCGGACGGAGCACGTCGACGCGTCTCGCCTGCCGAATCGCGATCGACACCTCGCTCTGCGGGTCCATGAGGTCGCCGAAGGTCCGGCACAGGGTCGGGCAGGTCTCGACGCAGGCGGGGGCGCGACCGTCGGCGACACGGTGCTTGCAGAAGTCGCACTTGGTCACGTAGCCGGCCGGGTGCATGCTGCGCGCGTCGTAGGGGCAGGCGGCGATGCAGGCCGAGCAGCCGATGCAGCGCTTGACGTCGAGGTCGACGATGCCGTCGGCGGTGACGAAGCAGCAGCCGGTGGGGCAGACGGGGACGCACGGGGGGTTCTCGCAGTGGAGGCACGCCTCGGGGCGATGCTCCACCACCAGGTCGGGGAAGGTGCCGATGGTGGTGTTGCGGATCCACAGTCGGTGGGTGCCGACCGGCATCTCGTTCTCGACGGAGCAGGCGACGGAGCAGGCGGCGCAGCCGACGCAGGCCTTCAAGTCGATCGCCATGGCGTAGCGGCTCATGCCGGGCTCCTCTTCTCGTTCGCCACCTGGGCGATGGGCGGATGGTTGGGGTTCGGGGCGCCCTTGAGCAGCCGGACGAAGTTGTTGTTGGTGCCGGCGCCGCCGGAGACCGGATCGAGGTCGTAGTGCGTCTGCAGGTGCGTGTCGGAGGCACCGCGCCCGTTGGCGACGCGCATGCGCGGCGCCTTGTGGCCGAAGCCGTGGACCATGTAGACGCAGTCGGGGCGGATGCGCTCGGTGACGAGCACGCGCACTGGTCCCTCGCGCACGCCGTCCTGGTTCTCGAGCCAGACGTACTCGTGCTGTCGCAGGTCGAGCCGGTCGGCTTCGCGCGCGTTCAGCCAGACCTCGTTCTCGCCGTGCATGTCCATCAGGACGGGGTTGTTGTGCGTGCGCGAGAACGTGTGCACGGGCGAGCGTCCGTAGAGCAGCCGGTAGTGCTCGGCGGGACCGTCCGGCTGCGGCAGGTACACCGGCAGCCCATCGAGGCCCGCCTCCGCGAAGCGCTCGGAGTAGATCTCGATCTTGCCCGACGGTGTGCCGAAGGGGTTGCGGTTCAGCGCCTCCCAGTCCTTCAGGTAGGGGCGGCCGCGGCGGACGATGGTGCCCTGCTCGCGCATCGCCTCGAGACTCGAGCCGATCGAGCTGAGGCGGCGGTCCAGGTACTCCTCCATGTCTTCCCAGGGGAAGTACTCGGCGAGCCCCAGCTTGATGCCGAGCTCGCGGGCGATCCACCAGCCGGGCTTGGTGTCGTACATGGGCTCGATCGCCGGGAAGCGTGCGGTGATGAAGGGCGTCTTGTGGGCGATGAGACTCAGGTCGTCGTGGCGCTCGAGGTAAGTGGCCTCGGGCAGGATCACGTCGGCCCACATCACGTGCTCCATCGGCATCACGTCGATGGCGACGTAGAGGTCGAGGTGCCCGAGGGCCTCCTTCGTGCGCTCGACCATCGGGACGGCGTGGAAGAGGTTGACGCCGAAGCAGATGAGCCCCTTGATCGGGTAGGGCTCGCCCGTGATCATCGGCTCGATCATCTCCTGGACGGCCGTGGCCGAGCCGAAGAAGCGGCCGCGATCGACGGAGTCGCGGAAGGGCGAGTCGGCGACCACGTCGGTGGCGCCGCCACCGCAGCCGCCCGCCGAGGGCGTCAGCGGCAGCTCGGGATGCGGGAACTTCTCGACGATCGGGGCGTCGCACAGGTAGTAGCCGCCCTCGACGCCGTAGTTGCCGAGCAGGACGTTGACGAGGTAGAGCGAGCGCATGCGGTGCGTGTCGCTCTCGCCGTACCAGACCGCGTGGCGGTTGACGGGGATCACGGCGCGCGGTGCGTGGGCCGCCATCTCGCGTGCGATGCGGCGGATGGTGTCGGCCGGGATCTCGGTGATGGCCTCGGCCCATTCGGGCGTGAACTCGGCGACGTGGGCGGTCAGTTCGTCGAAGCCGAGCGTGTACGCCTCGACGTAGGCGGCGTCGTAGAGGTCCTCCTCGATGAGGACGTGGATCCATGCGAGCAGGAGCGCCGTGTCGGTGCCGGGCTTGATGGGCAGCCAGTCCTTCGCCTTCGAGGCGGCCGTCGAGAAGCGCGGATCGACCACGACCAGTTCGGCGCCGCGCGTGAGCGCCTGAGCGAACTGCTGGAGCTGCGTGTTGTGGGTGTCCTCACCGATGTGGTGGCCGATGAGGACGATGTAGTCGGTCTCGTCCCAGTCGATCTGCTCGTGCCCGGCGATGCCGCGGCCGAAGGTGTACTGGCTGGCGGTCTCGCGGGGGGCGGTGCAGAGGCTCACCGAGGGCTTGGCGGCGTTGGGGCTGCCCCAGGCGCCCGGGAGGTGCTCGGCGAACCAGTTGTCGCCGGAGCCGTGCGCGAAGAAGGCCACGCTCTCGCTGCCGTGCTCGGCCTTGATGGCGAGCATCTTGTCGGCGATGTAGTCGAGCGCCTCGTCCCAGCTCGCCTCGCGGTAGTGGCCGTCGCCGCGCTCCGAGCCCTCGACGCGGATCAACGGACGCTTGAGGCGGTCGGGATCGTACGTCTGGGCGATCGCGCCCTGGCCGCGCGGGCAGAGCATGCCGCGCGACTTGGGGTTCTCGGCGTAGCCGTCGATCTTGCGGACCTTGCCGCCCTCGACGAACGCCTTGATGCCGCACTTCCAGAAGCAGTTCTCGCAGTAGGAGTAGACGGTCGTGACGTCGCGGTCGAACCACTTGCCCTTCGGGGCCCGGAACGGGTTCGGGAAGCCGTCGGGGAAGATCTGCGCCATCGCGCCGCTCCCCAACGTCATGGCGCCGACCGTGGCGCACGACAGCTTGATGAACTCCCTACGTTGCAGCTTCACGCGAGACCTCCAGGACGGCCGAGTTCAGGAACCGGGTCAGGGGTCCGTAGAACCCGCTGACGTCCGCCGCATCGACCGCTGCGGCGTAGCGTGCGAACCATGGAGCGATGAAGCGCGTCAGGAGTGCCGAGGCCGCCTCGGTCCG
The DNA here is from genome assembly GCA_007128755.1 of Trueperaceae bacterium. GTDB lineage: Bacteria > Deinococcota > Deinococci > Deinococcales > Trueperaceae > SKWV01. The sequence goes on along the minus strand of SKWV01000205.1, from coordinate 48 downwards.
ACCGGCGGCGAGCAAGAGGAGCCCGGCCTGCGCGACCGCGGAGACGTG
>SKWV01000326.1 GCA_007128755.1 Trueperaceae bacterium | reverse complement strand
GGCGTCCGTGTGCCCGATCGCCACCAGCACGCCGCGCGCGCGTAGCTCGCCGATGAACGCGATCGCTCCCGGCACCTCGGGGGCGAGGGTAACGAGCCTGACGAGGCCGCCGGCCGCCTCCTGCCACGCGTCGAGCTCCCGCAGCGAGGGCGCGCGCACGTGCTCGATCGGGTGTGCGCCCCGCGGCCCGTCGCGCGGCGAGATGACGGGCCCCTCCAGATGGACGCCGACGATGCTCCCGGCCAGGTCGGGATCCGCCGCCGCCGCCGCGAGCGCCCGGAGGCTGGCGAGCGTCGCCTCGTGCGACGACGTCACGATCGTGGGTACGAAGCGGCCGACCCCCTGCGTCCACATGGTGCGCGTCAGGCGGCGTACGCGCTCGGGCGTGAGCGTCTCGGCGCGCGAGAAGTCGGTCCCGCCGTAGCCGTTGAGCTGCAGGTCGAGCAGCAGCGGCGCCAGGATCAACGGCTCGGGATCGCCCGAAGCGTCGTCGGCCACGACGGCGGCCCGCCCCGACGAGAAGCGCACGGTGACGGAGCCGGAGCCGTCGTAGCGCCGGCAGCGCACCGCCGCCCCGTCACCCACCGCGCGGCGCTCGATCGGCGGCCGCTGGCGCGTCCTGCTCCGGCGCCCCCGGCAGCCGCACGGGCCGGCCCTCGCGCACCGAGCGGTAGATCGCCTCGACGAGCTCCAGCGAGCGCAGGCCCTCGGGGCCGTCGATCGCCGGCGTCCCGTCGGTCTCGAGGGCATGGACGAAGTCCTCGAGCTGCCGACGGTGGTTCTCGAACGACATCGCCATCGGGTCGGCGAACGTGCCCGAGGCGGCGCCGCTGGCGGACGCCGCCACGGCCGCGCGCTCCTCGTCCGTCGCGTCGGGCAGGTCCCACGCCACGATGTGGTCGTCGCGGATCGTGACCGTTCCCGCGGTCCCGTGGACGTCGAGCGCCTTGGGCCGGCCCGGGTAGAGCGAGGTGGCCGCGGCGAACGTGCCGAGCGCGCCGTTGCGGTAGCGCATGACCGCCACGAGCGTGTCCTCGACCTCGAGGCGCTCGTGGTTGAGCGTCTCCGCGTAGGCGAACACCTCGTCGACCGGACCCATGAGCCACAGGAGCAGGTCGATCTGGTGGATCCCTTGGTTCATGAGGGCGCCGCCCCCGTCCAGCGCCCACGTCCCCCGCCACGCGGCGGAGTCGTAGTACGCCTGCGAGCGGTACCACTTCACGAACCCGTCGGCCTGCAGCAGGCGGCCGAACCGCCCCGCGTCGATGGCCTCCTTGAGGTGCCGGTGCGCGTCGGCGAAGCGCCCCATGAAGATCGTCGCGAGCTTGACGCCGGCGCGGTCGGTCGCGTCGATGATCGCCCGCGCCCGCTCCGACGTGACCTCCAGCGGCTTCTCGACCACCACGTGCCGGCCGGCCGCGGCCGCCGCGACCGCGGGCTCGAGATGGGCGCCGCTCGGCGTGCACACCGTCACGACCTGGACGGCGTCGTCGGCGAGCGCCTCGGCCAGGTCGCCGTACGCCCGCACGCCGTGCGCGTCGGCGAAGCGTCGCGCCTCGCGGGGGTTCTGGCTCGTCACGCCCGCCACGTGGGCGTTCGGCAGGAGCCCAACCGCCTCCACGTGCGCCGCGGCGATGTTGCCCGTTCCGACGATGGCGAAGCCGTATCGCCGCATCAGGGCTCCTCGCTCCCGCCGGGGGCCACGGTGTCGCCGTGGTCGGCGAGCGCACGGTCGAGCATCGACCGCGCGGCCTCGACCGCGCGGCGTACGGCCTCCTCGCGGTCCAGGTCGTCGGGCCGGTAGTGGGGCTCGAGCACGAACGTGCCGCGGTAGCCGTCCTGCACGAGTCGACGCAACTGCCCGCGGTAGTCGACCGAGCCCTGCCCGACCGGCACGAAGGTCGCCGCTCCCGCCGCATCGATGGTGGCGTCCTTGAGGTGGACGTGCGCGATGCGGCTCGGATCGAGCGCAGCGTAGCCGTCCGGGTAGGGTCGCGCCTCGCCGGCCGCGAGCGCGTTCCCCGGGTCCCACAGCAGCGCGATCGCCTCTATGTGCTCGCCGGCCGCGCGCCGCAGGGCCGTGTCGAGCTCGCCCAGTTGCCGGCCGGTGCCGACGGTGCACACGGGCTCGTTCTCGACCACCAGCAGGATGCCGGCGCGCTGCGCCCGCTCCGCGGCGATCGCCAGCTTGTCGGCCACGGCGGCCGCGAGGTCGGCGTCCCAGGGCTCTCGCCAGAAGGTGAACACGCGCGCCATCCGGGTGTCGAAGTACGTGCACAGCTCGAACGTGCGCTCGAGCAGCGCGAGCTGGTCCTCGAAGCGTTCGGCGCCCGCGAGCGCGAAGTCCGCCGCGACCTCCTGCGGCTCGCCCGAGAGCGGCGACTTGAACACCGGCGACGCGATGCCGGTGACCGTGAGCCCGTGGGCGCGGATGACGTCACGCGCGCGGGCGAGGTCGTCGTCCTCCAGCTGCAGCACGTTCCGGCCCCACAGCGTGCGCAGCTCCACGTGCGACATGCCCCACTCGCGGATGAGCTCGCAGGAGCGACCGACGTCGTCGCCGATCTCGTCGCTGATGATGCCGAGCTCGAGCATGGTCATGACCTCCCTGGGGTCCGGCGGTACGCGCGACCGGATCGGTCGTCGAGGAAGAGCGTGGCGCCTGGGTGCGTGCGCAGGATGGTGGCGGGGCAATCGGGACCGATCGGCCCCTCCAGCGTCCGCTCGACCGCCGCGGCCTTGCGCTCGCCGGGGACCACGCAGACGATGGCGTGCGCGGCGTGGATGGCGGGGAGCGTGAGCGTCAGGGCGCGTGTGGGGACGTCGTCGAGTCGCCCGAAGCAGCCGTCGTGCACCTGCTGGGTGCGGCAGGCGAGGTCGAGCTCGACGACCTTGACGAGCTCGGGGTCGTCGAAGTCCGCGACGTGCGGATCGTTGAACGCCAGGTGAGCGTTCTCGCCGATGCCGATGCACGCGACGTCGAGCGGGCGCTCGGCGAGCCGCGCGGCGTACGCCCGGCCGGCGGCCTCGGGCTCCTGGTCGTACGGCTCGAGGTAGTGCACCCGCGCGAGCGGGACGTGGTCGAACAGGTGCGTGTCGAGGTACGCGCGGAAGCGTTGCGGGGCGTCGGCGGCGAGCCCGAGGTACTCGTCGAGGTGGAACGCCTCGACGGCCTCCCACGGGACCGAGGCGTCGGCCCGGAGGTGCGCCAGGAAGCGTGACTGCGACGGCGCCGCCGCGAACGCCACGCGCGCACGCCCGCGCTGCTGCACGGCCGCGGCGATGCGCTGCGCGGCGAGCTCGGCGGCGGAGCGCGCCATCGCATCCTCCGAAGGGGCCACGACGACGGTCAAGGCGTCGCGCTGCAGCGTCACCTCAGCCGTCATGCCGCACCGTCGCTCGCTCCTCGCGGTCACTCGGCGTCACCATGGCGGCGGCGCGCGTGGGATGGTTTCTCATGGTCCTCCTCCCGGTGCCTCACCGCGGGTGCCTACCCTCGAAGCAGGGGTCGCCGTGCCCGTAGGTCTCGTGACGTGTCGCCACGCCTCGGCCCTGCCGCCGGTGGTGCCCCATCGTACCCACGACGCCACGCACGCGCGTCCCGTCCGTCCACGCTCAGGAGGTCATCGTGAACCGCTTCGCCGCACTACCGATCGTCATCATCCTCACGCTCGGCCTCGTCGCCGCGGCGCAGGAGACCGCGCCGGGCGCCGATCCGCTCATGCCGGGCGCCAACCAGGCCATGGTCCGCTTCCTCCACGCCGCCCCGAACGCCCAACCCGACCAGGTCGTCCTGAGCGACGTCATGGGCAGCGTCGAGATCGAGGAGTTCGCCGCCGCCGAGTACCTCGAGGTGACGGAGTACGTGCCGATCGTCGCCGGCACCTACGACGTCACGCTGAGTCTGGCCGTCGCCGAAGGCGAGGAACTCGACACGGTCGTCGTCGTGCCGGCCGACACGCTCGACGTGTTCGCGGGTGAGTTCTACACCATCGCCCTCATCGGCGTCCAGTTCCCCGACGCGACGACCGCCGCCGACGATGGCTTCCTCGCGTGGCTGGAGGACCTGTTCACCGCCGACCGTGAGGACCTGTCGCTGCGCGCCATGGTCATCAACGACCTCGTGACGACCGTCATCGCGCAGCACGAGACCGAGGCCCGGATCATGCATGCGGCGCCCGGGACCGAGG
>SKWV01000143.1 GCA_007128755.1 Trueperaceae bacterium | reverse complement strand
CTGCTGGTGCGGCGCCAGGGCGTGGGGACCTTCGTCGCCAAGACCAAACTCGAGCGCGTCACCAGCCGCCTGCTCGGCTTCCGCGAGGACGCGCTCGCGCATGGGCTCGACGCCCGGACGACCGTCCTGCGCACCGGCACCATCGCAGCGGGCGACGAGGACGCCGTGCGGCTCGACCTGCGCCCGGGAGCGCCGCTCTTCGAAGTGGTGCGGCTCCGCACCACCGGTGGCGAGCCGATCGGCCTCAACACCATCGTGCTGCTGCCGGCGGTCGCCGAGGAGCTCGCCGGCCTCGACTGGAGCGACTCGTTCTACGCCGGCGTAGCCGCCGTGCTCGGGGTCGAGGTGGCGAGCGCCGACCAGACCGTCGAGGCCGTCCCAGCCGATGGGGAGACGAGCGACCTCCTGCACGTCGCCGAAGGCTCGCCGCTGCTGCGCGTCACCCGCGTCACCTACGTCGCGGGCGATCGGCTCATCGGCCTCACCCGCACGCTCTACCGCGGCGATCGCTACTACCTCTCGCTCACGCTGCGCCGTTCGGAGCCGGTGATGCCCGGCTGAGCGAGCGGGCGCGGCGGCGTCACGACCGGTTCCGCCCCGCCCCGTCCACCGACCCCGGTCGACCACCGTGAAGCACGTCCACGTTCGTCACGCCCTCTCTCGAAAGGAGCCCGAATGACCTTCACCGCCCTCCTATCCCGCACGCTGCTCGCGCTCGCCGCGCTCGGCCTGCTCACCATGGCCGCCGCGCAGCAGGACTGCCCGCGCGGCGAGCTCGACGATCGCTTCTGCGACACCACCGGCGACATGCTGGCCGACCCCCCCACCGACCCCAGCCAGTGGGTGACCCCGAGCACGCTGATCTTCACGTACGCCCCGACCGAAGACCCGGCCGTGTACCAAGACGCCTTCCAGGAGTTCATGGACTACCTCGCCGAGGTCACGGGGATCCCCGTGCAGTGGTTCTCGGTGCGCTCCTACGCCGCCCAGATCGAGGCCATGCGGGCAGGACGCCTGCACGTCGCGGGCTTCGCCGCCGGCGCCGTCCAGGAGGGCGTGAACATCGCCGGTTTCCACCCCGTGGCGATGATGGCCCAGGACGAGGGCGACGGCTCCTACACCTGGGGCTACGACATGGAGATCATCGTCAAGGCCGGCAGCGACATCCAGTCGCTCGAGGATCTCGAGGGGCGCCAGCTCGCGTTCGTCTCGCCGACCTCCAACTCTGGGTTCAAGGCGCCGGCGGCGCTGCTCTACGCCGAGCTCGGCCTCAAGCCCGACGAGGGCTACCAGACCGCCTTCTCCGGCGGCCACGACAACAGCATCCTGGGCGTCTCGATGGGCGACTACGAGGCCGCCGCCATCGCCTCCTCGGTGCTCCGCCGCGCGGTCGCCCGCGGCGACGTGACGCTCGAGGAGTTCGACTTCGTCTACGTCTCGGACTCGTTCCCGTCGACCGCGTACGGCCACGTCTACAACCTCCACCCCGAGCTCGCCGAGAAGGTCCGCGAGGCCTACCTGACCTTCGACTGGTCCGGCACGGCGCTCGACGAGACGTTCCTCGACGTCAACACCTTCATCGAGATCTCGTACAAGGAGGACTGGCAAGTCCTGCGCACGATCGCTGCCGCCTCGGCCGCGATCGAGTAAGCCCACCACTCGGCTCGAGCGGGTCGCGCAAGGGCTGAACACGGCCCCGGCGCGGCCCGCGCCCCATGAAGGAGGCACCCCCATCCTCGAAATCCAGGGACTCGTCAAGCAGTACGGCCGCGGGGAGACGGCGCTGAAGGGCGTCGACTTGAGCGTGCCGGCCGGGCAGGTGATGGCGCTCATCGGCCCGTCGGGGGCCGGCAAGAGCACCCTGATCCGCTGCGTGAACCGGTTGGTGGAGCCGACCAAGGGCACCATCCAACTCAAGGAGCTCGAGCTGACCCGCCTCTCCAAGCGGCAGCTCCGCATCGCCCGGCGCCGCATCGGCATGATCTTCCAGGAGTTCGCGCTCGTCGACCGGCTCTCCGTCATGGAGAACGTGCTCTCCGGCCAGCTCGGCTACGTCGGCTTCTGGCCCTCGTGGTTCAGGCGCTTCCCGGCGCCGGTGGTCAACCGCGCGTTCGAGCTGCTCGAGCGCGTCGGCATCGCCGATCAGATGGACAAACGCGCCGACCAGCTCTCGGGCGGGCAGCGCCAGCGCGTCGGCATCGCCCGGGCGCTGCTGCAGGACCCCGAGATCCTGCTCGTCGACGAGCCGACCGCGAGCCTCGACCCGAAGACCTCGCGCAGCGTCATGCGCATCCTGATCGAGCTCGCCGACGAGCACGGGCTCGCCGCCATCATCAACATCCACGACGTGGCGCTCGCGAAGCAGTTCGTCGAGCGGATCGTGGGACTGCGCGACGGGCTCGTCGTGTTCGACGGCACGCCCGACGAGCTCACCGAGGAAGTCCTCACCGAGATCTACGGCGAGGAGGACTGGTCGCTCACCAAGAAGCGCCCCAAGGAGGGCGACGAGCACGACGAGGATGACGACGACGAACACGACGCCGAAGCCGTCGCCGCGGCGGCCCGCACGGACCGCGCCGTCACTCGGGGTGCGCCCGCGGAGCGTCCGTGAGCACCGCCACCGACCGAATCAAGCCGGTCTGGCGCCCCAAGCCGTCGATCCGCAACCCGCTCCTGCGCTACGGGCTGGTGATCGGCACGATCGGCTACCTCTATCTCGCGTTCGCCACCATCGACGTCAACTGGGGCCGCGTCGTCCAGGGCATGGAGCGCGCGCAGTTCCTGTTCGCGGGCTTCTTGCGGCCCGACTTCGTCTCGCGCTGGCAGTTCATCCAGAGCGGCATCCTCGAGAGCATCACCATGACGATCGTGGCCACGGTCCTCGGCGTCGCGCTCTCGATCCCGTTCGCGTTCGGCGCCGCGCGCAACATCGCACCCCTGCCCGTCTACCTCTTCTGCCGCGCCGTGATCGCCGTCTCGCGCTCCCTCCAGGAGATCGTGATCGCCATCATCTTCGTGGTCATGGTCGGCTTCGGCCCGCTCGCCGGCGTGCTCACGCTGGCGTTCGCCAGCATCGGCTTCCTCGGCAAACTCCTCGCCGAAGACATCGAGGACATCGACCCGCGCCAGCTCGAGGCGATCAGATCGACGGGCGGGTCGTGGTTCCAGTCGATGTCGTTCGGCGTGGTGCCGCAGATCATGCCGCGCTTCGTCGGCCTCTCCGTCTACCGGCTCGACATCAACTTCCGCGAGTCCGCCGTGATCGGCATCGTCGGCGCCGGCGGCATCGGCGGAGCGCTCAACACCTCCATCGCGCGCTACGAGTTCGGCATCACCGCCGCGATCATCCTCGTGATCGTCGCGCTCGTGTACGCCGGCGAGTACGCCTCCGGCGTCATCCGGGCGAAGGTGCAGTGACATGCCGACGCTGATCCGCGACGGCACCAAGATCTGGCAGAAGCGCGACCGCCGCCAGACGCTCAAGACGTACTTCGGCTACCTGATCGGAGCCGTCATCTTCCTGATCGCGTTCCGCTACATCTCCGGCCAGACGACCTGGTTCTTCGTCTGGGACGCGCCGGAGCAAGCCGCGGACCTCATCTCGCGCATGTTCCCCCCGCGCTGGAGTTACGCCGAACGGCTCTGGCGACCCCTGTGGGACACCATCAACATCGCCACGCTCGGCACCGTCATCGCCATGGTGGTGAGCATCCCCGTCGCCTTCATGGCTGCTCGGAACACCACTCCGCACCCGATCGCGCGGCAGATCGCCATGGTCATCATCGTCTTCACGCGTTCCGTCAACTCGCTCATCTGGGCGCTGCTGCTCGTCTCCATCATCGGCCCCGGCGTCCTCGCCGGCGTCATCGCCATCGGCATCCGCGCCATCGGCTTCTGCACCAAGCTCCTGTACGAGGCGATCGAGGAGGTCGACCCGAAGCCGCTCGAGGCGCTCTCGTCCGCCGGCGCGTCGGGACCGCAGGTCATCGCCTACGGGATCACGCCGCAGGTGCTGCCGGCGATCGCGGGCATCATCCTCTACCGCTGGGACATCAACATCCGCTCCTCGACCATCGTCGGCCTCGTCGGCGCCGGCGGCATCGGCATCCAGCTCAACTCCAGCATCAACTCGCTGCAGTGGTCGCAGGTGACCGTCATCTTCATCATGATCGTCGCGCTGGTGCTCGCCGCCGAGT
>SKWV01000488.1 GCA_007128755.1 Trueperaceae bacterium | reverse complement strand
CTGCCAACGCGCTCTACGGCGCGGTCGTCGGGGAGGCGTGCGAGCGCTACGAGGCGTGGGCGCGGCGCTGGTGAGCCGGCTGAGCGGTGGCGTCACGAGGGGGCTCGGTTGTGTCCTCCGACGAGCGTCGACACCGGATGAAGGACTAGGGTCGGGGCCGAAGGGAGTGATTCGATGGCACGATTCAGAACGTTCGTAGCGTTCGCAAGCGTCCTCTTCCTCATCGCGGCCTGCGGGCCCCTGGCGGGCGTCGACCCGATCCCGACGGTAGTGACGTCGCAGCTGGCGGGCGAGAACCAGGTCCCGCCCGTCGCTACCCCGGCCGGAGGGGAGGTCACGGCGACCCTGACCGGCACCACGCTCGTCGTGGCTGGGTTCTTCGACGGCCTCACGAGCGACTTGACGGAGGTCGCGGGGTCGTCCGCGCACATCCATCACGCCGCCGCGGGTGAGAACGGCCCGATCGTCGAGAACCTCACCGTCGTGAGCCCCGGCGCACGCAGCGGCACCGTCGCCGGCACGCTCACGTTGACGGCCGAGCAGGTCGAGCGCTTCGAGGCCGGCGAGTACTACGTCAACATCCACACCAGCGACCATCCGCAAGGCGAGTTGCGGGCGCAACTCGCCGCCGACGCACCGACCTTCGCCCAGGTGATGCGTGTGTTCGACGCCACCCTCACGCCCGACAACGAGCCGCACGACGTGACATCCGACGCGGGCGGCAGCGCCACGGGCGTGTTGCGTGACGACGGCACCTTGACCGTGTCGGGCACGTTCGAGGATCTCGGTAGCCCGCTGTTCGACGTCGGCGACGTCGGTCCGGCGCACGTCCACGAAGGCGCGTTCGGCGTGGCGGGGCCCGTCGCGTTCCCGCTCGATGTCGTCCCCGACGACGGGGACCTGGCCGGTCGCTTCGGTGGCACGACCGCGTTCACGCCCGAGCAGATCGACGCGCTCCTCGCGGGCGGCTACTACGTCAACATCCACAGCGAGACGTATGAGGCCGGCGAGATCCGTGGGCAGCTCTTCCCGAGCACCGTCGAGGCGACGGCGACGCTCGAGGGCGACCAGCAGGTGTCGCCCGTCGAGACCGAGGCGACGGGCACGGCGACCGCGACGATGGACGGCTTCGGCTTCACCGTGGACGGCTCGTTCGAGGGCTTGCAGAGCCCGCTCCACGAGGTCGGTGATCTCGGGCCGGCGCACATCCACGCCGCCCCGCGCGGCCAGAACGGCCCCGTCGTGTTCCCGCTCGCGGTCGATTCACCCGACGACGTGAGCGGGACCTTCTCGCTCGACACCGAGCTCACGGAGGAGCAACGCGCGGAGTTCCTGGCCGGCGACTACTACGTGAACGTCCACACGAACCTGAACCAGGCGGGCGAGATCCGCGGACAGTTCGAGCCGTTCGCCATCACGAACGCCAGCGAGACGACCAGCGACTGACGCGACCCGACGCGCCGCTTCGCGGCCGCGCTCCACGCCACGTCACCCGAGCAGCTCCCCGTCATGGAGGAGCTGCTCTTCGTCGTCGGCCTGCTACCGTCTCCCCATGACGTACCCCTCCCCGCGCGTCGCGATCGTCACCGGCGCCAACACCGGCATCGGCCGAGCCACCGCGCTGGAGCTCGTCCGGCGTGGGTTCGCGGTGGTCCTCGCCGGCCGCAGCGCCGAGCGCCTCGGCAGCGCGGCGGACGCCATCCGCGCCGCGACCGGCAGCGACCACGTCGAGACGCTGGTGGTCGACCTGGCGTCGTTCGCCTCCATCAGGCGCGCCGCGGCCACCTTCCTCGCGTCGGGCCGACCGCTCCACCTACTGATCAACAACGCCGGCGTCGCCGGCGGGCGGGGCCTCACGGCCGACGGGTTCGAGCTCGCGTTCGGCGTGAACCACCTCGGCCACTTCCTGCTGACCGACCTCCTCATCGAGCGCGTGGTCGAGAGCGCGCCGGCGCGCATCATCAACGTCTCGAGCCGCGGCCACTACCGCGCGCGCGGCGTCGACTTCGAGGCGGTCACACGCCCCACGCGCTCGCTCACCGGGGTACCCGAGTACCGGACCTCGAAGCTCGCGAACGTGCTCTTCACCGCGGAGCTCGCTCGTCGTCACCCGCCCGCCAGCGTGAGCGCCTACGCGCTCGACCCGGGCCTCGTCGCCACCGACGTGTGGCGCCGCATCCCGCGGCCCATCCGTGCGCTCGTCACGCGGTCGATGGCCTCACCCGCAACGGGCGCGCACACGACCCTGCACCTCGCGACGTCGCCGGACGTGGCCGGCGAGAGCGGTGGGTACTACGTGGACGGCGCGCCGCGCGAACCGAACCCGCTGGCGCGCGACGAGGCGCTCGGCCAGGAGCTCTGGCGCAGGAGCGCGCAGTGGGTGCGCGGGTGAGGACCCCTCGGGTCGGCAGCACGCTCCGTGGCCTCGTCCCGAGTCCGGCACGGCGGCGACGGTTTCGCGCCACAATCGTGCATGGACTTCCTGCCGCTCCTGTTCGTCATCGTCGTCGGTGCTGTGCTGGTGTTGGTGTTCATGACGGGACGGCGGCGGGCGCCGGCCGGCCCGATCGTCGTCCCGTACGAGCGGCGGCCGCTGTTCACGGCGGCTGAGCGGTCGTTCATGGGGGTGCTCGACCAGGCGACGGCGGGACACTTGCGGGTGCTCGGCAAGATCAGGCTGTTCGACCTCCTCAAGGTCCGCACCGGGACGCCGGCGAGCGAGCAGCGCAGCGCCATGAACCGCGTGATCCAGAAGCACGTCGACTTCGTCCTCTGCTCGCCGGCCGACCTCCGCGTGGTCGCCGTGGTCGAGCTCGACGACGCGAGTCACGACACGCCGAAGGCGCGGGCGCGCGACGAGCTCGTCGACCGGGCGTTGGCCGCCGCGGGCATCCCCATCCACCGCTTCTCGGCGCGCCAGGCCTACTCGGTGCAGGAGATCCGGCAGGTGCTGGCGTCGCTGACACCTGCGCCGCCGCCGGACGGGGCGACCAGCCGCCCGCGGGGAGATGGCGCCGCGCCGCTCGGCGTCGATCCTGCCGCCGTTGCGGCGCCCGCCGCCGACCTCGCACCGCTCGGCTCGTGCCCGAAGTGCGGCAGGCCCCTCGTCGAGCGCATCGGCAAGCGTGGACCTCGCCAGGGCACGACCTTCCTCGGCTGCAGCGGCTACCCCGACTGCCGGACCATCATCGACGCCTGACGGGCACGGACACTGACGTCGTCTACCATGACGACCATGTGCCGGAACATCCAACAGCTCAGGGGCGCCGAACCGCCCGCGACCGAGGCGGAGATCCGAGACGCCGCGCTGCAGTTCGTGCGCAAGGTCAGTGGCTATCGCCGGCCGTCGGCGAGCAACGCCGCGGTCTTCGACCGGGCCGTCGACGACGTGGCGGCGGCGGTGCAGCGCATGCTCGACGGCTTGGTGGTGGCGCCGTCCTCGCGTCCGGTCGAGCCGCTGCAGCGGCGGCGCGCCTCGTGACCCGTATCGCCTGACGCGAAGGCGGGCGCTGCGGCGACGGGGGTCGTGGACCGTCGCCGCAGCGGGCGTGTCACGGCCGTTGGGGCGCCGGCCGCGGCTCGGGCTCGATGTTGCGGTTGACCCGGAAGAGGTTGTCGGGGTCGTAGCGGGCCTTGATCCGCCGAAGCCGCGTGAGGGTCGCGCGGTAGGCCTCGGCCGTGCGCTCGGCGCCGTCCTCGGCCAGCTGGAAGTTGACGTAGTTGCCGCCGGTCGAGAACGGACGGATGGACGCCCAGGCCTCGCGAACCCACGTCACGTGCGCGTCCGGGATCGCGTCGGGCGGCCAGGCGCCGGCGAAGCCGGTGACGTAACGTGCGTCGCGGTTGCCGACGGCGCCGTCGTCATCGGCGCGATCGTTCAGCGCACCGCCGATGTGGAAGATGACCGACTCCGCCAAGGGCGACGTGACCCGCAACGCGCCGTCGCGGAACGCGGCCAGGAACCCGTCCGACAGCTCGGGCACGAACTCCGCCTTCCAGTAGTAGTGCAGGCCCTTGGGCTCGGTGCCGTCGAAGAGCGACTGCTGCTCGACGTACGGTCGCTCCGCCACGAGATCGACGATCGGGTCGCCGAGCGCGCGCAGGGGCGCGAGGTCGGCCTCCGGATCGGCGCCGCTGTGACAGGCCAGCGTCCCGACGACGAGCCGACCGTGCCACGCCTCGGGCAGGAACGGTGCCGGTGGCGCCTGGCGGATGACGGTCGCGAGG
>SKWV01000235.1 GCA_007128755.1 Trueperaceae bacterium | reverse complement strand
GAGACCATCCGCGAGATGGCGACCCGGGCGGCCCTGGTGGCCTGAGGCGTGCCACGCCCTCGCGACGAGCACGATTCCAGGCCCGTGCGGGCCGTCTTGCTGGCCCATCCGTCGGGCCATTCGCTCAGCCCGGCGATGCACGACGCGGCCTTCGCAGCGTGTGCCTTGACCGGCCGCTACGAGGCCTGGGACGTCCCTCCCGCCGATCTGGCGGCGGCCGTGGGGCGGCTCCGGGCCGACGACACGCTCTTGGGCGCCAACGTGACGGTGCCCCACAAGGAGGCCGTGGCGGCGTACCTGGACGCGTCGACGTCCGTCGCCGAGCGCATCGGCGCGGTCAACACCATCGTGAAGCGCGGCCGCTCGCTCGTGGGCGACAACACCGACGCCGCCGGGTTCGCCGCGGCCGTGGCCGAGCTCGGCGTGCCGGTGCGCGCCGAGCGCGTGGTCGTGGTGGGCGCGGGCGGTGCCGCCCGCGCGGTCGTCGCCGCCCTGGTCGGCGCAGGAGCGATCGTGGGCGTCCACAACCGCAGTCGGCCGCGCGCCGAGGCGCTGGTCGAGGCGTGGCGCGGCGACGGCGAGGTCGAGGTGATCGGCGGCGAAGGCCTCGATCACGCCGTTCGGTCCGCGCGCCTGCTGGTGAACACCACCACCGTGGGCATGTCGGGTGGGCCCTCCGGCTCGCCGCTGCCTCATGGCCTGCTGCCACGCTCTGGCGCGGTGATCGACCTCGTGTACCGGCCCCGGGTCACGCCGCTCCTCGCCGCGGCGCGCGCCGCCGGCCTGCGGGTCCAAGACGGCCTGCCGATGCTGGTGCACCAGGGTGCGCTGGCGTTCGAGGCGTGGACGGGTCGGCAGGCGCCGGTGGGGATCATGCGACGGGCCGTGGAGGCGGTGCTCGACGGCTGAGCGTCAGGGTCGGCGAGCGTAGCGCTTGACGGCCTTGGCGAGCGCCGAGAGCAGGACCAGGCTGCGGCCACGCGCCGCGTGGGCGGTGAGCACGTGCCCCTCGCCGTACACGACGATGGCGAGGGCGTGCCCCTCGGCCTCGATCGACAGGTGGCTGACGCCCGGCACCGTCCCCTTGACGGCCTCGACGAGGGCGACGCCCTGCGCGAACGAGACGACGCCGTCGCCGCTCACCTCCGCGGGCGCCTCGTTCAGGAGGTACCCCGTGGCGACACCGAGGGCGTCCGGGCAGGCGGTCACGACCGCCTCGAGGAGCTGCCGGTCGCGCCGCTGCTCGTCGATCAGCCGTGACGCCTCCGTCAGCGCGGCCACCGTCGACAGGTGGACGGTCCGGCGGCTCGGCTGGCGGTACGGGAGCACCTGGAAGGCGGTGTCGCCCAAGTCGAGGAGCCGCCCCAGTCCGCGCACGCCGAGCGTCTCGGGCTCGCCCGCGAAGACCGCGTGCTCGAGTTGGCCGTTCTGCAGGTAGACGCGGCCGATGTGGCCCTCACCGAGGGTGATGACGGCGCTCGCCGCCGTGAGCGCGAGCATCTCGATCAGGTCCGAGAGCGGCACCAGCGCGGTGGTGCCCTCGAGCGGCAGGTCGCGCAGCGCGGGCACGGGGCCGTCCCAGAGGCTCGCCGCCTCCGGCCGCGGCACGTCGGCGTCGCCGAGCGGGAAGGGGAGCACGCGATCCGGGTGTTGGTTCGCGCCCAGAGCGGCCTGGTCTCCGCGCATGGCGATGACGAAGAACGGGATGTCGGGGTTGACGCGTCGACTCCACGCGAGGAAGCCGCCGGCGCTCGCGCCGCGCAGGTACTCGTCGCAGAACACGGCGGCGTAGGGTCGCTCGCGCACGTGCGTCAACGCCTGGTTCACGTCCTCGTACACGGTCAACTGCCAGCCGGCGCGCGTCAGGCTCTCCGCGAGCGCCGCACGACGGTGGTGCATGGTGGCGATCAGGAGGGCGTCGGAGGGGATGGCCATGCGATGCGAGTCTACGCGGTCGGCGACGGGCGCGACGTGGTGCGTCCGGCATCTCGCGCCGGCGCGGCGTTGCTAGACTGCCGACATGCGCATCGCCGTGCTGAGCGACGTTCACGGGAACCGGCCCGCGCTCGACGCGACCTTGGCCGACATCGAGGCGCACGACGTCGATCGGATCATCGTCAACGGCGACAACGTCAACCGCGGTCCGCAGGGCGACGAGGTGATGGAGCGGGTCCTGGCGCTGGACGCCGACCTGACGCTCGGCAACCACGACGATCTGATGTGCCGGCTCGCCGACGACGACGGCGCCGTGCCACACGACTTCAGGCGGCGGCCGTTCTGGGAGGCCAACCGCTGGTGCGCGCAGCAGCTGGTCGCGTCGGGTCACCTGGGTGCGATCCGCGATCTGGCGATGACGGTCGAGATCGCTCTCCCCGACGCGCCGCGCGTGCTCGTGAGCCACGGCAGCCCGCGGCACTTCCGGGAGGGGTACGGGCGCTTCCTGACGGACGAGACCATCTCGGAGATCGTCGAGATGCACCCGGCCGACGTGCTGGTGGGTTCGCACACGCACCGCCCGCTCCTGCGTCGCTGGGGCCGCGTGACGGTGCTGAACAGCGGCGCCGTGGGCTCGCCCTTCAACGGCGACCCGCGCGCCCAGTACCTGCTCCTGACGCTCGAGCGGGGCACCTGGGTGCCGACCTTCCGGCGTGTCGCGTACGACGTCGGCGAGGCGCTGGCCGCCTACGAGGATTCCGGTTACCTCGCCGTCGGTGGGTTGTTGGCGCGGCTCTTCCACGACGAGGTCCGCGACGCGCGCTCGTACCTGGTGCCGTTCCAGATGTGGACGGAGGAACACGGCCTCGAGCTCGGGGAAGCGACCTGGGAGCGCTTCCGGAGCGTCGCGCCGGAGCGGTTCGGTCCGTCGCCGCCGTGGCTGACGCGCTCCGAGAGCGTCATGGCCGGTCCCGACTCGATGTGACGCGCCGGGAGCCGCGGCGCCGCGACGCGGCTCCCGGCGTGCCCCGGGCGCCCGCGCACGACGCGCGAGTCGTCCGCCGCCGCGCTACGCTGCGGGCGTCATGCCTGACCCGCGCCCCCACGATCCCGCTCGCCCCGAACCCCGCTCGCCGGGCTCGCGCACCCGCGCTCCCACGCAGCTCGAGCGCTGGCGCGATGGGCGCGCCATGGTCGCGGCGATCCTCGGCCGGTGCCCCAACTGCCGCGAGGGCCAGGCGGTCCGCGGGCTCTCCAGGGTCGTGGCGTCGTGCCCGGTGTGCGGGGTGCGCTTCGAGCGCGATCCCGGCTCGTGGCTGGGCGCGGCCGTCATCGCCTACGCCATCGGCGTGCTGGCCGTGGCGGTGGTCGGCACGCTGCTCGTCGCGAGGCGGGGGCTGTTCGTGGGCCTCGAGTGGTGGCTGGTCGCGACGGCGGTCGTGAGCGTGCTGCTCGTCTACCGGCCCGTCAAGGGCTGGTGGCTGTGGGTGATGTGGGCCGCGGGATGGATCCACCGCGACCGCGAGGACCCGGAGGCGGGCAGCCGATGAGCGCCCAAGGACCCCTGTCGCCGGGCGCGGCGCCCGAGGAGGCTGCGCCCGCGACCGCCGCTCCCGCCCAGGCGCCCGGCGGCGCCCTGACGATCGGCCTGGTGTTGGGCATCACGGTCATGGCGTTCGGCGGTCTGGCGGTCGTCACGATCGCGCCGCGCATCCCGGCCGACTTGGGTGGGCTCGAGTTCTACGGCTGGATCTTCTCCGCCTACATGCTGGCGTCGCTGTTCGGCACGGTGTGGGGCGGCAACGAGGCCGATCGGCGCGGGCCCGCGCGCGCGTTCACGCTCGGCCTCCTGGCCTTCGCGGTCGGCCTCGTCCTGGCTGCCATCGCGCCCTCCATGATCACCGTCGTCCTGGCGCGGGTGCTGCAGGGCGCCGGCGCCGGCGCCGTCATCACCTGCATCTACGTCGCCCTGACGATCGCGTACCCCGACGCCGAACGGCCCCGGATCCTGGCGTTCCTCTCGAGCGCCTGGGTGGTGCCGGCGCTCATCGGTCCCGCGCTCGCGGGCGCCGTCGCCGAGATGGCGTCGTGGCGCTGGGTGTTCGCCGGCCTCGTGCCGATCACGGTGCTGGTCGCGGTGCTCACGCTGCCGACGTTCGCCCGCCTGCCGGCCAGGCCCGGTCGCGCGGGTGGACGCAAGCGCCGGCTGCTCGCGGCCGGGCTGCTCGCCGCCGCCGTCGGCGTGGGCCTGTGGTCGTTGGCGGGTCCGGGCGCCTGGCCGCTCAGGCTCCTCG
>SKWV01000394.1 GCA_007128755.1 Trueperaceae bacterium | reverse complement strand
GGAAGCGGTTGAGGGTCGTGATGCGCGCCTTGACCATGGTCTCGTTGGGGATGCGCACGAGGAGGTTGTCGAAGGTGCGGAGCTTGGTCGACAGCAGGTCGACGGTCAGCACCTCGCCGGTGACGCCGTCCACCGTCACGATGTCGCCGATCTGGACGACGCGCTCGAGGACGAGGAAGAGCCCGGAGATGAGGTTCGATGCCGACGTCTGCGACGCGAAGCCGATGGCCAGGGTGACGATCCCCGCGGCGCCGGCGACGTCGGTAGTGCGCGCGTTCAGCCGCCTCTTCCGCGGCGGCGAGGGGCAGGCCTCGTGAACAACGACCCCGTCTTCACCGACCTGATCGCCTGGTTCTCGGACCCGACGCGGATCGGGGTGGTGGTCCGCGCCCTCGTGTACGTCATCGCGGGCATCGTGCTGGCGCGGGGCGCGCGCTACGCCGTCAGGCGCACGGCCAACACGCTCTCGCCGCAGCAGAAGCAGCTGTTGTCGCGCATCGCGTACTACGGCATCCTCACGCTCTTCTTCGTCTCGGCGCTGCGCCAGTTCGGCTTCGACTTCACCGTGCTCCTCGGCGCGGCGGGCATCGTCACCCTGGCCATCGGCTTCGCGTCGCAGACGTCGGCGTCGAACCTCATCTCCGGGCTGTTCCTCGTGCTCGAGCGCGTCGTCCAGATCGGCGACATCGTGACGGTCGACGACGTCACGGGCGAGGTGCTCACGGTCGACCTGCTGTCGACCAAGATCCGCACGTTCGACAACCTCCTGGTGCGCATCCCCAACGAGACCATGGTCAAGGCGCGCATCACGACGCTGAACCGCCTCCCGATCCGCCGCGTCGACCTGCGGGTCGGCGTCGCGTACCACTCGGACCTCGGCCTCGTGCAGCGCACGCTCTTCGAGGTCGCGCACGCCAACCCACTCTGCCTCGACGAGCCGGCGCCGCTCCTCATCTCGATGGGGTTCGGGGACTCGTCGATCGACTACCAGCTCTCGGTGTGGGCCAAGACGGAGCAGTTCCTCGCCGTGCGCAACTCCGTCACGCGCGAGGTCAAGGAGGCGTTCGACGCCGTGGGCATCGAGATCCCGTTCCCGCAGCGGGTCCTGCACGGCGGCGCCGAGCCCGTCGGCATCCGGATGCCGCTGCCGGACGCCACCGACATGGATGGTCCGGAGGAGAACGAGGCGCCCGGCCCGTCATGAGCCGGGCGGGTGGACGGCGTCGAACCCGCGCCTCACGACGCCTCGCGCCGTCCGCGCAGAAGGTCGGCCTCCCGCCGGGCACGGTCCACTACACCGGGAGCGACGCCGCGGGCGCCGTCTCGGTCGACCTGCTCACGTACGGTCCCGACGGTGTCGAGCGGCGACGCGGCGTGAGCATCGACGAGGCGCTCGCCGGCAACGGTGACGGACGCATCCGCTGGGTCGACGTGACCGGCGTCCACGACCCGAAGGCGTTGCACCAGCTCGGGGCCGCCCTCGGTCTTCACGGACTGACGCTCGAGGACCTCGCCAGCGTCGGCCAACGCCCCAAGGTCGAGCGCTTCGACGAGTACCTCTACCTGGTGATGCGCATGATCACCAGCAAGCAGGCACCGGAAGGCGTGCCGGTGCTCGCCGAGGAGCAACTCTCGCTCGTCCTGGCCGGCTCCGTACTGGTGACGTTCCAGGAGCGACCGGGGGACGTGCTCGATCCCGTACGAGAGCGGCTCACGCAGGGTCGCGGGCGGCTTCGCTCCATGGGCGCCGACTACCTCGCCTACGCGATCGTCGACGTCGTCGTCGACCACTACTTCCGCGTTCTGGAGGACTTCTCCGACTCGCTCGAGACGCTCGAGAGCCGGGCGTTCGGCGCCTCGAGCCCGCGGCTCATCGACGACGTCCACATCCTGAAGAGCGAGCTGCTGCACCTACGTCGGGCCATCTGGCCGACGCGTGAACTCCTGGCGTCGCTGGTTCGTGCCGAGGAGGACCCGGTGTCGCCAGCGGTCCGCACCTACCTGCGCGACGCGCACGACCATGCGGTGCAGGTGCTCGAGACGGTCGAGGTCCTGCGGGAGTCGGCGAACTCGGTGCACGACACGTACCTCGCCGGGCTGTCGCACCGCATGAACGAGATCATGAAGCTGCTGACCATCATCGCGACGATCTTCATTCCCTTGACGTTCGTCGTGGGCGTATACGGCATGAACTTCGAGCACATGCCCGAGTTGGGCTGGCGTTGGGGGTACGCGGCCGTGTGGTTCGTCATGCTCGCGGCCGCCGTCTCGATGCTGGCGTGGTTCAGGCGGCGGCGGTGGCTCTGAATGTGCGGCCGCGTCCGGCGGGGCCGCGGTGCGGTGCGCGGCGAACGGCGGTGGTCAGCGCGCGCCCGGCTGCTGCCGGAGCGCCGCGATCAGCGGGCGCAGGACGTCGCCGCGGAGCTTGAGCGCGGCCCGGTTCACGACGAAGCGCGCGCTCGAGCGCAGCAGCACGTCGACCTCCTCGAGCCCGTTGGCGGCGAGCGTCTCGCCCGTCTGGACCACGTCGACGACCGCGTCGGCGAGGCCCGTCAGGCAGGCGAGCTCCACGTTGCCCGTCAGCTTCACGACTTCGGCGCTGCTGCCGATGCTGCGCAGGTACTCGCTCGCGAGGCGCGGGTACTTCGTCGCGACGCGTTCGATCGTGCCGGTGGCGCCGCGCTGGCGCACGAGCGAGAGCCGGCAGGCAGCGAAGCCCAGGTCGGCGGGCTCGTAGACGCGGCTGCCGGACTCGAGCAGCACGTCCTTGCCGACGATGCCGGCGTCGGCCACGCCCAGTTCCACGTAGGTGGGGACGTCGGCGTTGCGCATCTCGATCACGACGGCGTCGCCGGCGTCGTAGCGCATGGAGCGCCCGGACCCGGGCGGCACGAGCGTCAGGCCCGCCCGCCGGAGCGCGCCGAGGCTCTCCTCCATCACCCGCCCCTTGGGCAGCGCCAGGACGAGCTTGGGCTCAGTCACGCGCGGCCTCCCCGCTCTCGTGCAAGATGGCCTCGAGCTCGCTGAGGTCGGCGTCCGGCTGCCCCAGCGAGTCGATCCGGCCGGCCACGAGCAGGTAGGGGACGCCGCGTTCGACCGCTTCGACCCGCGCGGCCGCGACCTCGGTGGAGAGCGAGCGCACCACGCGGACACCGGCGCGCCGGAGCGCCCGCGCGGCCGGATCGTCGAGGGACAGCACGCGCGGCGGGGGCTCGGAGCTGGGGGCGACGCGCGCCACGGCGCGCATGAGCCGCTCGAGGCCGATCGAGAAGCCGGCCGCCGCCGGCAGGAGCGAGCCGTCGTAGCGTCCACCACCGAGGAGCGGCTGCCCGAAGTCGGGCGTGTAGGCCCTGAAGGTGAGCCCCGTGTAGTACGACAACCGCCGCGCCATCGATAGGTCGACCATGAGGTCGCTGTCGTCCTCGAACTCGAGCAGCGTGCCGGCGACACGATCCAGCTCGCGGTGCGCGGCGGCCCACGGGACCGCCCGCCGCGCCTGGTCGAGCGTCTCGATGCCGCCGTAGAGATCGGGGATCGCCAGCACGGCCTCGGCCACCTCGCGCTCGAGCTGCAGCGGACCCAACAGGGCGGCGAGATCGCTCCGGTCCTTGCGGTCGATGGCGTCGGCACAGGCGGCCTGCAGCCCCAGCGGCACCCCGGCCCCGGTGAAGGCGGCGCGGACGAACCCGGGGTTGCCGACCTCGACCCGGGGCACCAGCCCCACGGTCCGCACGGACTCGCGCGCCAGGTGGATGAGCTCGGCGTCGGCGCGAGCGTTGGAGACGCCGATGAGCTCGATCCCCACCTGCGTGAACTCGCGCGTCCGCGCCAGTTCGGGATCGATCGCATGCCAGACGCTCCCCGCGTACTGGTAGCGGATCGCCCGTACGGCGCCTCCCGCGACGGCGGGCTGCGTCAGCCGGACGAGCTGGGCCAGCGCCGGCGTGAAGTCGGCGCGCAGCGCCAACACGCCGCTGTCGCGGTCGCTGAGCTTGAACGATTGGTTCGCACGCGGATGCGCGGGATCGTAACGCTCGAGCGACGGCACCTCGACCAAGTCGTATCCCCAGGCGTGGTACAGGGACCGCAGCGCGGCCATCACCTCGACTCGCCGAGCGGCGGCGTCCGGGAGGACGAAGCGCGTGCCGTCGGGTGGCGCGCCCGTCATGACCGCTCGGGCGGCGCGCCCCGGTCCTCGCGAGGCCCGTCGGCGGCGCGATCCGCGTTCCGCGCGTCGGGAACGCGCGGCGC
>SKWV01000366.1 GCA_007128755.1 Trueperaceae bacterium | reverse complement strand
CCCACCAGGTAGCGGCCGGGCGTGCGGCGCATGGCGTTGCGCACGGCCAGCCCCCGGAGGGCGAGGAGGCTCACGCGGCGTCGCTCGGGAGCGCGATCGGGAGGATCGACGCCGCGACCGTCTCCTCGGTGAGGCGCAGGAAGATGGCCTCGAGGTCGGCGTCGTGCTGGCCGATCGCCCGGCGCAGGTCGGCCATCGTGCCCGAGGCGGCGACGCGGCCGCGGTGCATCACCAGCACGCGGTCCGCGACCGCCTCGGCCACCTCCATGGAGTGCGTCGTGAGCAGCACGGCCCGGCCGCGATCGGCGTGGGAGCGCATGAGCGCGCGCACCTGCCGCGCCGCCCGCGGGTCGAGGCCGACCATGGGCTCGTCGATCACGAGCGCGGCGGGGTCGTGCAGCAGCGCCGCCACGAAGGTGAGCTTCTGGCGCATGCCGTGGGAGTAGGTCTCGATCAGGGCGTTGCCCGAACCCAGCAGATCGAAGGTCTCGAGCCACGCTTCGGCGGCGCGCTCGCCGTCGTCGACCCGGCGGAGCCGGGCGACGAAGCGGAGCAGCTCGCGCCCCGTGAGCTTGGGATAGAGGTAGGGACGGTCGGGGACGTAACCGAGCGAGGCCTTGGCCTGCCGGCCCTGACGCACGACGTCGAAGCCGTTCACGCGCACGCGGCCGGCGTTCGGTCGCACCAGCCCCGTGACGCTCTTGATGGTGGTGGACTTCCCCGCCCCGTTCGGGCCCAGCAGCGCCACCACCTCGCCGCGCCCCACCACGAGATCGACGCCGTCCACGGCGTGGACGGCGCCGTAGCGCTTCACGAGTCGTTCGACGTCGATCACGGGGCGAGCCTAACGCACGCCGGCTGCTCCGCGAGCAGGCTCAGGGCCCGCGCTGGCTCAGCGGTTGTTCGCGCTGGCGGTCGACCGGAGCGATTCGATGCCCCGGAGGAGGATGGCGTCGCCCTCGACGTTGATCAGCGCTTCGCCCTGCACGTCCGAGATCTCGGGGCGTGGGCCCAGCGTCACGAACCTGAAGGAGCCGTCTTCGTCGACCGTCGTGGTCCCGACGGAGACGCCGTCGACGATGATCTCGACCGTCTGACCCGGGTCGGGGCCGCGTCCGTCGAGCGTGATCGTCTGCGGGAAGCGGGTGTCGCGGATCTCGATGTCGGGCACGATGCCCTCGGCGGTGATGCTGCGCCGGTCGGGCGTGAGCCACTCGAACGACATGTACGCGAGCTGCCCGCCGTCGGCCAGCGAGATCACGTTCTGGGCGACGCCCTTGCCGAACGTGCGCTCGCCGATCACCACGGCGCGGCCGTTCTCCTGCAGGGCGCCGGCCACGATCTCGGAGGCGGAGGCCGAGTGGCTGTTCACGAGCACCACCATCGGGATGTCGACGAGGCCGCCGGGATCGGCCTGCGCGAAGCGCGAGGTGACGCCGCGCGCCCGTTGGAACATGATGTCGCCGCTCGCCAGGAACTCGTCGGCGACGAGGATGCCCTGCGTCAGCAGGCCGCCAGGGTTGTCCCGCAGGTCGAGCACGAGCGACTTGGCGCCGTCGAGCTGCAGACGCGCGAGCGCATCGATGAGCTGGTCGTACACGCGCTGGTTGCCGAACGACCGGAGCGCGAGGTAGCCGATGTCGTCGTCGATCATCGCGGTGGAGACCTCGACGAGCTCGATGGTGTCACGGACGATCTCGAACTCGACCGGCTCGCCCTCGCCGGGGCGGTTCATGATGAGGTGCACCGGCGTGTGGCGCGGGCCCCGCACGAGGTCGACCACGTCGGTCGTGGTGGCGTCCCGCACGTCGACGCCGTCGACCTCGAGGAAGATGTCGCCGCGCTGGAGGCCGGCCTCGGAGGCGGGCCCGCCCTGGATCACGTTCAGGACCTCGACGCCCTTGCCGGTCAGGCGGTTGTGGATCGTCAGCGTGGCCCCGATGCCTTCGAAGGTTCCGGTCCGCTGCTGGGCGGCGAACGACGCGGCGCGCGGCTCGCTGTAGTAGGTGTACGGGTCGTCGAGGGCCTCGAGCATGCCGGTGATGGCGCCCCGGATGATGGCGTCGTCGTCGACGTCGACGAGGTAGCCCGACTTGAGGGCGCCGTACGTCTGGATGAGCGCGCGACCGGAGGAGGTGTTGAGGAACTCCGACGTGAAGTCCCGTGACAGCTGGGCGTTCACGACGACGGCCATCCCGAGGAGCGCGGCGACGGCCGCGACGAGGAAGGCTCTGCGTCTCATGCTGAGGCGGTCCTGGTAGGAAGCATGGAACGAGTATACGGACGCATCATGATGAGCAAAGTAACGGAGCACGACCGTCTCGCGGTATCGTGCGGCATGCGCGTGCTCCACGTCAGCGCCGAAGTGGCGCCCTTCTCGAAGACCGGCGGACTCGGCGACGTGGCGGCGGCCCTCCCCGTCGCCCTGGCCCGACTCGGGCTCGACGTGATGGTCGTGACGCCGTGGTACCGCCACCTGGGCGGCGACGTCGCGCCGTTCTGGATCGGCGACGTCGAGGTGCCCTTCGGCGGGGCCGTCGAGCGCGTCGGCGTCGGCACGCTCGAGCAGGACGGCGTGCGCTACGTCTTCGTCGGCCATGGCGACTTCAGCCGGGCGTCGCTGTACGGCTACGACGACGACGTGGTGCGCTTCATCCGGTTCAGCCGTGCGGTGCCGGCGGTCGCGGCGCGCGTCGGGTTCGTCCCCGACCTCGTGCACGCCCACGACTGGCACGCGGCGTTGCTCCCGGCCCTGCTCGAGCACGGCGCGGGGTTGCCGCTGGGGTTCGCGGGCCTCCCGAGCGTCCTCACCATCCACAACATCCAGTTCCAGGGGGGCGGCGACTTGGACGAGGTCCTGCGCCTCGCCGGCTTGCCGATCGGGCTCGAGCGCTCCTACCTCCACCACGTCGGCGACGCCAACCTGCTCAAGGCCGGCATCGGCTTCGCCGACCTGGTGACGACGGTCTCGCCGACGTACGCGCGCGAGCTCACCGAGGGCGCCCACGCCTTCGGTCTCGACGAGCTCCTTCGGCACGTCGGGCCGAAGCTCGTCGGCATCCTGAACGGCATCGACACCGCCTTGTGGGACCCGGCGAACGATCCCTTCATCGCGCAGCCCTACGACCGGGACGCCCCGGCCGGCAAGGCGGCGTGCCGATCGGCGCTGGAGGCCGAGCTGGGCCTCGCAGGAGCGGGGCCACTGCTCGGCGTGGTGTCGCGCTTCGCCGACCAGAAGGGCATCGACCTGCTCCTGGCGGCCGTGCCGGCGCTGCTCGAGATGGGGTGGCGGCTCGTGCTGCTCGGCACCGGCGACGCGGGCCTCGAGGCCGCGGCGGCCGCCGCGGCCCGCGCCGACCCCGAACGGGTCGCCGCGCGCCTGGTCCACGACGAGGCGCTCGCGCACCGCGTCTACGCGGGCTGCGACGCCCTGGCGGTGCCGAGCCGGTTCGAGCCTTGCGGGCTCTCGCAGATGATCGCGCAACGCTACGGGACGCTGCCGATCGCGCGCGCCACCGGCGGCCTCGCCGACACCATCCGCCACGCCCAGGACGGGTTCCTGTTCGGCCCGGCGGAGGTGGGGGCGCTGCAGGAGGCGTGCGCCACGGCGGCGTCGGCCTTCGCGACACCCGCGTGGGAGACCATGCGCGGCGAGGCGATGGCGCTCGATCGTGACTGGCAGACGTCGGCGCAGGAGTACCTCGCGCGGTACCGTGGGATCATGGGAGTCACCACATGACCGACCGACCGACCGGCGAGCCGGAGGCGCCCGCGGCCCCGGCCGTCGACTGGGCCGAGATGGTCGCCCGAGGGCGCTACGACCTCGCCGCGCAGACCTACCGCCTCACGGGTGGGGCCGACGAGCTGCTCCGTGCCAACCTCGAGTCGCTGGCCGACGCCCAGCTGGCCGCTCGCGACAAGGCCTGGCGCCGCGTGACCAAGGCGCTCGAGCGCGTCGAGCAGCGTCACGACGCCTTGCCGTGGCCCGCGATCGATCGCGACGTCGAGGCCCTGCAGGAGGCGAGCGCGGCGCTCGACGTGCGGGAGAGCGACCAGGCGCGAGAGCACCTGACGCGTGCCGACGGCTCCGGGTTCCCGGCCGAGGTGGCGACGCTGATGGGCACCCTCGCCGTCTTCGAGGGCGACAACGAGCGCGCGCGCGAGCGCTTCGAGGCGGCGCTCGAGCTCGACCCGAACCACTTCCGGGCGCTCACCAACCTCGGCAACCTGAAGCTCGAGGAGGACGACGTCGACGGCGCCATCGACGCGTACGAGCGCGCCATCCGCCTGAACGACACCTTCGCCAACGCGCACCACAACCTGGGGGTCGCCTACCGCCGCAAGGGACAGGTGGCCAAGAGCGTGCGGGCCCTGCGGCGCGCCCAGCGCGAGGGCAGCAAGCGCGACGTCGAGGACGCGCGGGCGCGCATCGGCGCCGGCAAGGCGCGCTCGCCGGGGAGCGCCCGCACCGTGCGCTGGGTCGTGATCATCGTGATCGCCGTCGCGGCGTTCTGGTTCTTCGGGGGCCGCACGCCCTGAGCGCGCGTCACCGAGCTCCGGGCAGCCGTTCGGTGCGCGGCGTGCGCGCGTCCTGGAGGGTCCGGTACGAGCTCCACAACACGTAGAGCGCCACCGCGAACGAGCCTGCCACGTCGACGATGGGCGCCGCGGGATGCTCGGGCGCGAGCCAGAGCGTGCCGAGCGCCGCGACCACGACCACGTCGACGGCGGCCTTGGCGCGATACAGCCGCCGCTGGGCGCCGATCAGGTCGCTGGCCTGCTCGCGCTCGAGCGCCCCGTACCGGCGCCAGAACCAGCTGTTCACCACCACGCCGAGCACGGCCACGGCGAGCCCGAGCCGCACGTCGCCACCGACCTCGAAGGCCCGCCAGCGGGCGACGCTCAGCAGCAGCAACGAGGCGCCCGAGACCGCGAGCGCGATCGCGACGCCGAGCGCGGAACGGCGTTCCAAGCGTTCGCGCCGCTCGTCCGTGATGCCTTGGGTGCGGTGCACGTGCCGGAAGACGCCCCAGGCGACCGCCAGTGCGACGAGCTCGACGGTCCGCCTGACGAAGTCGGCCAGCTGCGTCACCGATTGGCTGAGCAGCACGGCGATGCCCGTGAGGAGCGGGCCCCAGAGGCTCAGCAGGAGCGCGCCGAGCAGCGTCCGCTCTCGCCGCCGGACGCCCTCAGGATCCAGCCGCGACACCGGTCGTCCAGAAGCGCACCAGCACCAGCAGGACCAGCACGGCCACCGCCGTCCCCAGGGGCACGGTGATGGTGTCGACCCCGTCGCGCGAGACGAGCTCGATCAGTCCCGCCAGCGGACCGGCGATCAGGGCCACGGGGATGGCGACGGCCCACGACGCGCCGCCGTAGAGCGCCAGCGAGAGCGCGATGGCGGCGACCGCCGCCACCGCCATGGCGGCCGTCCCTTCGACCGTCTTCGCCCGCTCGACCGCGGGGTGCTCGACCTCGCGGCGACCCACGAACTTCCCGATCAGCGCGGCGGCGGCGTCACCGAGGCCCCACGCCATCACGGCGGCGGCGATGACCGGTTTGGTGGCGGGGCCCAACGCCCCCCAGAGGCCGGCGATCAGCACGACGAAGGTCAGGTGCACGTAGAGCACCTGCCGGCGCAGCTCTCCACCCTCCTCCGTGCGGTCCGTGAGCAGCTGGTGGTACGCGTCGCGGCGCTCCAGGGCCGCCAGCAGCGGGTACGCGATGAGCACCAGGAGCGCGTTGGCGAGGACGGCGGCGTACCAGCGCTCGAAGAGGCCGAGCACGATGAAGATCGACGCGGCGTAGCCGACGTGCTGGAACTTGCGGACGACCTCGTCCGGGACGCGGGTGGAGGCCTTCACCGCCATCGGGACGACGCCCAGCACGACGGCGTAGTAGCCGAGCAGCACCGCCGTCGCGCCGACGTCGCCGCTCACCCCGCGAGCAGCGTGGTGCCGGCGTCCACCCAGACCTCCGTGCCCGTCACGGCCCGCGCCGCGGGGGACGCGAGGAAGACGATGACCTCGGCGATCTCCTCGGGCTCCATCGAGCGGTCCATGAGCGGCAGCTTGCCTTCGGGGTACTCGACGGGCGGCGCGATCGACTCGAGGTTGCGCTGCTCCGTCTTGTCGTCGATGTCGGTGTCGGTGGCGCCGGGGCAGACCGCGTTCACGCGGATGTCGTGCTGGGCGAGCTCGATCGCCATCTTCTTCATGAGCACCACCTGCGCGCCCTTCGAGCAGGCGTAGGCGGTCGACCCCGGCGACGAGAAGAGGCGCGTCCCCTGGATCGACGAGACCACGATCACCGAGCCGCCCCGCACCTTGAGGTGCGGCACGGCGTACTTGATCGTCAGGAAGGTGCCCCGCAGGTTGACGGCGAGGGTCGTGTCCCACTCGTCGCTCTCCAACTCGTCGATCGGTGCCCAGACGCCGTTGATGCCGGCGTTGGCGACGACGATGTCGAGCCGGCCCCAGCGCTCGGCGAGCGCCTCGAACGCGCGGCGCATCTCCTCGGGCTCGGAGATGTCGGCGACCAGCGCCATCGCCTCGCCGCCGGCGGCCTCGATCTCGCGGACCGTGCGGTCGAGCTCCTCCTCGTTACGCCCGAGGGCGCCGATCCGCACCCCCTGCTTCGCGAGCTGCAGCGCGCTCGCGTGGCCGATCCCGGAGTTGGCGCCGGTGACCAGCGCGACTTGTCCTCGTAGTGACATCGTCGACTCCTCTCACGTCAGGGGCGATGATAGGCGGCCGCGCGCGAGCGGCGCCGGCACGGGTCACCGGCCGCCGCGGCTTCCCTCGGCGGGCGCCCTTGACAGGGGCCGTGGCCTGTGTCAATAATTGGTGCACCAAACGAATGAATGGGAGTCGGCATGCCACGCGGATCATCGAACGCCCTCGGACGCGACCACATCCGCTCCGTGAACCAGCGGGCCGTCATCGACGCCATCCACCGGCACGGACGGATCTCCCGCAGCGACCTCGCCACGCTCCTCCACCTGAGCCCCTCGGCCATCACGGCCATCACCGCCCCCTTCGTCGCGGAGGGCCTGGTCGTCGAGGGCGAGCTCGGCACCACCACCTCCGTGGGCCGCAAGCCCATCCTCCTCGAGATCGACTACGACCACGCCCACGTGTTCGGCGTCAAGGTCACCGCCCACGCCGTCATCACGGCGCTCACCAACCTAGGCGCCGAGCCGGTCGCGACGCGCACCGATCCCCTCCCCGACCTCACGACCCAGAGCGTCACCGCCACGGTCGCGCACGCGATGGCGGCATTGCACGCCGACGCCAAGGACGTCGTCCGAAGGGTGATCGGCGTCGGCGTCAACGTCCCCGGGATCGTCGAGCACCAGTCCGGGACGGTGCGCCACTCACCGCTGCTGGGCTGGTACGACGTCCCCTTCGCCGCCGCCCTGTTCGAACGCATCGGCCTCCCGGTGCTCGTCGAGAACGACGTGAACGCGCTCGCGGCCGCGCAGGCCTGGTTCGGCCACGGCCGCGAGCACCACGCGTTCCTGGTCGTCACGCTCGGCCGCGGCGTCGGCCTCGGCATCGTGATCGAGGGCGCCGTCTACCGCGGGCCGACCGGCGGCGCCGGCGAGCTCGGCCACACGGTCGTCACGCCCGTGCGGCCGGCGATCATGCCCCAGGAGCCGACCACGCTCGAGGCCCTCCTGTGCGACGAGGCCCTCCTCGAGCAGGCGCGGAGCGCCTCGCCCCACCTCGGCCGCGACGCGCGGAGCGACGACCTCACGAGGCTCGCGGCCGCCGGCGACCCCGGCGTGCTGCTCGTGCTCGCCGACGCCGGCGCGGTGCTCGGCGTCGCGCTCGCCAACCTCGTCAACATCTTCGCCCCCTCGCGCATCGTGCTCGGCGGCGAGGGCATGCGCAACGCCCCCTACCTGCTGCCCCCGCTCCGGCGCGCCCTGGCCGAGCACGCGTTCGGCGACCTCGGCGACCACGTCGACGTGGTGGTGGACGCGTGGGGCGACGACGCCTGGGCGCGCGGCGCGGCGGGACTCGCCGCGGCGCGGTTCCTCCAGGAGGCCGCCATCCCCCTCACCGCGGCGTCGGTCCACCCCGGTGCGGCAGACGACCCGGGGCAGCGCGTGGAAGGAGGGCCGCTCGCGACCGTCGCCCGACCGTCCCGTTCCTAGCACCCGAACCCCCAGGAGGATGCCATGCATCACCGCCCGCGCTCGTCCGGACCCACCTCGCCCGCCCTGCGCACGCTCGCCGTCGCGCTCGCGCTGCTCGTCGGGATCGCCACCGCCCAGACGACCGTCAACTACCTCTCGTTCACGACCGGCTCCGAGCAACTCGACGCGCTCGAGGCGCTCATCGAGGTCTTCGAGAGCGAGAACCCCGACGTGAGCATCTCGTACAACACCGCCGACTTCGGCTCCTACTTCACCAAGCTGCAGACCGACTTCGCGGCCGGCAACCCGCCCGACGTCTTCGAGCTCAACTACGAGAACTTCGTCACCTTCGCGTCGCGCGGGACGCTCCTGCCGCTCGACGACCACATGGCCGCGAGCAGCGCCGTCGACGACACCACCTTCTACCCGGCCGCGCTCGAGGCCTTCGCCCGTGACGGCGTCCAGTACGGCCTCCCCATCACCTTCTCCACCGTGCTGCTCGTCTACAACCAGGAGCTCTTCGACGACGCCGGCGTCGCCTACCCCGACGACACCTGGACCTGGGACGACGTCATCGCGGCCGCCGACGCCATCACCGACGCCCCCAACCGCGTCTGGGGCATCGCGCAGCCGGTCCAGTTCTGGGAGTTCTACAAGACCGCCGCCCAGGCCGGAGGCGGCCTCGCCGTCGCGCCCACCGTGCAGATCGACACCCCCGAGAACCGCGAGGCGCTGCACTACCTCGTCGACAAGATCCAGGTCCACGGCGTGATGCCGTCCGACGCCGAGATGAGCGGCGTGGGCGACATCGACCTCTTCGTGAACGGCCAGCTCGGCATGATCGTCACCGGCATCTGGATGTTCGACCACTTCATCACCAACGCCGACTTCGCGTGGGACGTCGCCGTCGAGCCGGGCGGCGCCAACAAGGCGACGCACTTCTTCTCGAACGCCGCCGTCGTGGCGAACACCACGAGCGTCGCCGACGCCGCCTGGCGCTGGGTCGAGTTCCTCGCCGCCCACCCGTTCACGGTCGAGACCCGCATCGAGCGCTCCTGGGAGCTCTCGGCGCTGTCGCTCGACAACGCCGACGCCCTCCAGCCGTACCTCGACCGCCCCGTCCCCGCGAACCGGCAGGCCGTGTTCGAGTCGCTGCGCTACGCCGTCACGCCGCCCGTCGTCGACAACCAGCCCCAGCTCGAGGACATCATCAACCAGGAGCTCGAGGCCGCCCGGTTGGGCCTCAAGAGCGTCGAGCAGGCCCTCATGGACGCCCAGCGGCGGGTCGAGGCGCTCGTCGCCCAGTGACCGCCGGCCCCGCCGCCCCGCCACGCCCCCACCGTCCCGGAGACGAGAGGAACGCCGGATGATCGTCCACGAGCCCTACGGCATCGACGACCCCTACAAGCGGGCCGCCACGGAGCGCTTCCCCCGCGACCCGGCGCCCGGGGACCACGTGAGCGTCGGCTTCGCGACGGAGAGCGATGCCCGCGAGGCCTGGCTGGACCTCGACGAGCCCAGCGGCTCGCGGCGCGTGAGCGCCGCCTCCCTCGGGCAGGGTCTGTGGCTCGCCGAACTCGGCGAGCTGGGCGCCGGGAGCTACAGCTACACGCTGCACGCGCAGGGGAACGGGGGGGTGGAGGCCACGGCCTCCCCCTTCCCGTTCGAGATCGGCGCCTGGCACGAGGCCGGGCGCGTCACCGACGTGGCGAGCGCGCCCGCGCACCTCGCCCTCACCCTGGACGCGCAGGGCGTGGATGCGCGCGCCGTCTTCACCTTCCCGCTCGCCGGCGTCTGCCGCATCGACCTCGCCACCGGACCCGGCGGCGACGCGCCGCCCGAGGGCCTCCCCTGCGAACTGCAGCGCGACGGCTCGCGCCTCACGCTGAGCGCCCCCGGCACGCACGTCACGATCGACACGGAGACGCTCGAGGTGCACGTTCGCCTGCCGGGCGCCCACGCCGGCTTCCGCGGCTCGCTCCGCCACCGCTGGAAGGTCTGCGCGGCGGGCCACGTCGACACGCTCGAGGCGGAGTTCACCGTCCGGCCCGGGGAGTGGCTCTACGGCCTCGGCGAGCGCTTCGGCGAGGCCAACCGCCGCGGCCGCACCTGGGACGTCCGCGTCTACGAGGAGTACAAGGAGCAGGGCGACCGCACCTACCTGCCCGTCCCGTTCCTCGTCTCGAACGACGCCTACGGCCTATGGCTCGCGGTCGAGGAGCCCAGCCACTTCGACCTCGCCTCCGATCGCTGCACCCTCACCGCGCAGCAGTTGGGCGCGCCCCACATGAGCGTGCCGCTGCACGTGATCGTCGGCGAGCAGCCCTACGACGTCACCGCCGCCTTCACGCGCCTCACCGGCGAGATCGCCGTGCCGCCGCGCTGGGCCTTCGGGCCCTGGATGTCGGCCAACACCTGGAACGATCAGGCCTCCGCCACGCGCGCCGTGAGCCGCACCGTCGCCGAGGACGTCCCCGCCACCGTGATCGTGCTCGAGGCGTGGAGCGACGAGTCGACCTTCTACGTGTTCAACGACGCCGCGTACGAGCCCAAGGCGGGCGACGCCGTGCACGGCGCCGACGACTTCCGCTTCGGCGGACGCTGGCCCGACCCGCGCGCCTTCGTCGAGGCGTGCCACGAGGCCGGCGTCCGCGTGCTGCTCTGGCAGATCCCCGTCCACAAGCCGCTCGACGAGCCCCACCCCCAGCACGACGCCGACGAGGCGATCATGCTCGAGCGCGGCTACGCCATCCTGGAGGCCGACGGCACCCCCTACCGCAACGTGGGCTGGTGGTTCCCCGGCGCGCTCGTGCTCGACGTCACCAACCCCGAGGCCCTCGCCTGGTGGTTCGCCAAGCGCCGCTACCTGTTCGACGACCTGGGCATCGACGGCATGAAGACCGACGGCGGCGAGCACCTCTGGGGCCGTTCGCTGCGGTCGCACGACAGCCGCCGCGGGCTCTCGCTCGTGAACACCTACGCGCTGCTCTACACCGAGGCCTACCACGCGTTCGTGCAGGAGGTCACCGGCGGCGACGGCGTCATCTTCTCGCGCGCGGGCTACACCGGCGCCCAGCGCTTCCCGGCCCACTGGGCGGGGGACGAGGACAGCACCTGGAGCGCCTACCGCGCCTCGGTGCGGGCCGGGCTCTCCGCCGGGGTGAGCGGCGTCAGCATGTGGTCGTGGGACTTGGGCGGCTTCAGCGGCGAGATCCCGAGCCCGGAGCTCTACCTCCGCTCGACCGCCATGGCCACCTTCTGCCCGATCATGCAGTACCACTCCGAGGGACACGGCGCCAGCGAGTGCCGCGACCGCACGCCCTGGAACGTCGCCGAACGGCACGGCGACGAGCGCGTGCTGCCCACCTACCGGCGCTACGCGCAGCTGCGTATGCGCCTCCAGGACCTGGTCTGGGACGACGCCCGCGCCCTCGCCGCCCAGGGTGTCCCGCTCATGCGCTACCCGGCGCTCGCGTACCCCGAGGCGCACGACTTCCTCGCCCACGACCCGTTCGCCTACCTCTTCGGCCGCGACCTGCTCGTCGCGCCGGTGATGGAGAAGGGCGCCCTCACGCGCGCCGTCCGCCTGCCTCCGGGCGAGTGGATCGACCTGTGGTCGGGCGCGGCGTTCACGGGATCGCGCATCGTCACGGTGCCCGCGCCGCTCGAGCGCATCCCCGCGTTCGTGCGCGCCGAGAGCCCGCGGCGCGAGCGGCTCCTCGCCGCCGCCGCAGGATAGGAGACGCCTCATGTACGAGCGCGGCTGGCGACGCTACGCGATCCTGGCGCTCTTCTTGGGCCCCAGCCTGATCGGCATGCTCGTGTTCACCGTCGGCCCGATCGTCGCGTCGTTCGGGCTCTCGTTCACGAACTGGGACCTGCTGCGACCGCCGCGCCTCGTCGGCGCCAGCAACTACGCGGCCATGATGACGGACGCGGAGTTCTGGCGCACGCTCCGCAACACGCTGACGTTCCTCGTCGGCTACATCCCGCTGGTCATCACCAGCGGCCTGCTGGTCGCGGTGCTGCTCAACACCCGCATCCCCGGCATGCAGATCTTCCGGGCGATGTACTTCCTGCCGGTGGTGACCTCGTGGGTCGCGGTCGCGCTCATCTGGCGCTGGCTCTTCAACCCCGTCTACGGCCTCGTCAACAACCTGCTCGGCGCGATCGGCATCAGCGGCCCGGCGTGGCTCTTCGACCCCAACTGGGCGATGCCGGCGGTCATCCTCACCAGCGTCTGGAAGGACACCGGCTTCGTGATGGTCATCCTGCTCGCGGGGCTCCAGGGCATCCCGCGCGAGTACTACGAGGCCTCGAGCATCGACGGCGCCAACTTCGTGCAGCGGCTGCGCTTCATCACCATCCCGCTGCTCGCGCCCGCCCTCGTGTTCGCGCTCTCCATCAGCCTCATCAACTCGTTCCAGGTGTTCGACCAGGTCTACGTGATGACCGAGGGCGGACCCGCCGGCGCCACGATGGTGCTGGTCGAGCGCATCGTCCGCAACGCCTTCTCCTACAGCCGGATGGGCTACGCCTCGGCGATGTCGTGGGTGCTGTTCGCCCTCATCTTCGCCACCAGCCTCACGTTCTACGCCCTCAAGCGGTGGCGGTCGTGAAGGGCGCGCTGAGCCCCGCGAGCGGCGCCGCGCCCCATCGCGCCGCTCGCCCCGCCTGGCGCCGCCTGCGCCTGAACTGGCGCACGATGCTCGTCGTCACGCTGATCCTCATCGGCGGGATCGGCATGATCGGCCCGTTCGCCTGGGCCGTCTCCACCTCGCTCAAGGCGCGCGGCGCCATGCTGGTGCTGCCGCCCGAGCTCATCCCCGCCGAGCCCACGCTCGAGGCCTACCGGCAGGTGGTGAGCCGCTTCCCGTTCTTCCGCGTGTTCGTGAACTCGGTCTTCGTCGCGCTCGCCACCGTGCTCGGCCAGCTGGTGGTCTGCTCGATGTCGGGGTACGCCTTCGCCCGGCTCACGTTCCGCGGGCGCGACACGCTGTTCGTGCTCTACATCGCGACCCTGATGGTGCCGTTCGCGGTCATCATCACGCCGCTGTTCATCGTCGTGACCACGCTCGGCTGGACGAACTCCTACGTCGGCCTCATCGTGCCGGGCATCTTCAGCGCGTTCGGGACGTTCTTCATGCGGCAGTTCTTCCTGTCGATCCCGCGCGAGCTCGAGGAGGCCGCGACCATCGACGGCGCCGGCACGCTGACGACGTTCCTCCGCATCATCCTGCCGATCTCCGGCCCCGCCCTGGCCACGCTCGGCGTGCTGGCGTTCATGGGCACCTGGAACAGCTTCCTGTGGCCCCTGCTCATCATCAGCAACCGCATGCTCATGACGCTGCCGGTGGCCCTCTCGACGCTGCAGGGCCTCTACCCCGGGCAGACGCAGTGGAACATCGTCATGGCGGGCACCGTGCTGGCGACCATCCCGACGCTCATCGTGTTCCTCTTCGCCCAACGCTGGATCATCGAGGGCGTCGCCGGATCGGGTGTGAAGGGATGAGCCGCGACGTCGACGTCGGCGTCATCCTCGCGCACCAGGCGGCGAGCGGCGCCTACCCCGCCTCGCCCAGCTTCTCGCAGTACCCGCACGCCTGGCTGCGGGACGGCTCGTTCGTCGCCTACGCCATGGACCGCGCCGGCGAGCACGCGAGCGCCGCGCGCTTCCACGCCTGGGTGGCGCGCACGGTGCTCGCCTTCGAGCGCGAGGTCGAGGACCTCGTCGCCGGCGCCGCGTCGGGGATCGTGCCCGACGAGTTCGGGTTCCTGCCGGCCCGCTACGGCGTCGACGGCTCCTGGCGGCAGGACGGCTGGCCCAACTTCCAGCTCGACGGCTACGGCCACTGGCTCTGGAGCCTCGGCGAGCACGTGCGCCTCGCGCGGACACCGCCGCTGGGGCGCGACCTCGGCCGCGCCGCCGACCTCGTGGGACGCTACCTGGGCGCCTTCTGGCACGAGCCCTGTTACGACGCCTGGGAGGAGTTCCGCTCGCAGCTCCACACCGCGACGCTCGCCTCGGTGCACGGCGGCCTGCGGGCGCTGGCGGAGATGCGGGGCGACGACGCCGCGGCCCGCACGGGGCGCGACATCGCCGGGTTCGTGCACGACGAGTGCGTGAGTGAGGGCCGCTTCGTGAAGCACGTCCGCAACCCCGCGGTCGACGCGTCGCTCCTGTGGCTCTCCACCCCCTTCGGTCTCGTGAGCGAGCGCGATCCGCTCATGCGGGCGACGGTGGCGGAGATCGAGCGGGTGCTGGTGGTCGACGGCGGCCTCATGCGCTACGCCGCCGACACGTTCTACGGCGGCGGCGCCTGGGTGCTGCTGACCGCGTGGCTGGGCTGGTACCACGCGCGCTCCGGCGACGCCGCGCGCGCCCGCGCGTGCCTCGACTGGGTGGAGGCGCAGCGCGACGCCGCGGGCAGCCTGCCCGAGCAGGTGCCGACGTCGCGGAGCCACGCGCGCTTCCTGCGCCACTGGACGGAGCGCTGGGGCGCGGTGGCCACGCCGCTGCTGTGGTCGCACGCCATGACGATCGTGCTGCGCCTCGAGCTCGAGGGGCTACCGGTACCGACCGGCGCGGCCGCGCGCTGACGCGCGCCCGGGGCGCCTCGGGGCGCCGGGCGCGTCACTCCACCGTCACGCTCTTCGCGAGGTTCCGCGGCTGGTCGACGTCGCGGCCGAGCGCCACCGCCGT
>SKWV01000241.1 GCA_007128755.1 Trueperaceae bacterium | reverse complement strand
CGTCCAACGTGTCGACGAGGGCGGCGAGGAACGCGTCGAGGCGGCCCAGCAGCGCGCGCGCGACGGCGAGGCCGGCGCGGTGACCGACCTGATCGGTGAGCCAGACGTCGAAGAACGTGAACGGTCGACGCGCCGCGAGACGCGCGAGCCGAGCGGCCTGGTCGGCCACGGCTCCCCGGTCGAACGTGGCGAGGCCGGCGGCGTCGACGGGGCCGGGGCGGCGCACACCGCGCATGAAGGCGCCGTCGAGATCGGCCGAGACGGCCTCGCCGCGCTCGTAGTCGGGGGCCGAGGCGAGCGGCAGGCCCGCCGCGACCGCGGCGTGCACCGGGGCCGAGCGCCGCAAGGTGCGTCCGCGCAGCGCCACGAAGTAGCCGGGCGGGTAGACGTTCGCCAGCGTCGCGCCGCCCGCGGCGACGCCGTCGTCGAAGATCGTGCCGGCGTCGAGCAATGCGCGCAGGGTGGGGCCCGGCCACGGGCCGTAGTGGCCGCGCATGGCCTCGGCGGCGTTGTGGCCCGTGAGCAGGCTCGTCTGGCCGGTCGCCGACTGCGGCACCCCCGGCCAGCCGAGCCCGGTCTCGAGCGCCCTCGTCACCAGGCCGGCACGATCGGGTTCGCCCCAGTCGGGCTCCGTCCAGCGCCGGCCGGCGAGCGCCTCGAGCCCCGGCCAGGAGCCCGCGAGCGGGTTGGTCGCGCGGTCGTCGGGGCCGAGGCCCACGCCGTCGAGGAAGACGAAGAGGAGATGGGCCACGCTTCTACGCGGTCCGAGGCTCAGGCCCCGACGCCGACGGCGGCCTTCACCCGCGCCAGCGTCGGCGCGGCCATGGCGCGAGCCTGCTCGGCGCCGCGCGCCAAGATCGCATCGAGCTCGGCCGGGTCGCGCATCAGCTCGGCGTCGCGCGCCTGGATCGGCGTCAGCGTCTCGACCACGACCTCGAGCACGGCCTTCTTGAGCGTGCCGTAGCCCTCGCCGGCGAAGCGCTCCTCCACCTGTTCCACCTTGGCGTCGGCGAGGACCTGGTAGATCGTGAGCAGGTTCCGCACCCCGGGGCTGGCGTGCTCGAAGCGGGTCTCGCGCCCGGAATCGGTCACGGCCGACATGATCGCCTTCTTGAGGACCGCCGGCGAGTCGAGCAGGCCGATGGCGTGGCCGGCGCGCTCCGCGGCGATGCTCTTGCTCATCTTGGCTAGCGGATCGTCGAGGCCCATGACCCGCGCGGCCGCCTTCGGCACCACCGCGCGCGGCAGCACGAAGGTGTCGCCGAACAGCCGGTTGAAGCGCACGGCGATGTCGCGCGTCAGCTCGATGTGCTGGACCTGGTCCTCCCCGACCGGCACCACCTCGGTGTCGTAGAGCAGGATGTCGGCCGCCTGCAGCACCGGAT
The DNA here is from genome assembly GCA_007128755.1 of Trueperaceae bacterium. Lineage (GTDB taxonomy): Bacteria > Deinococcota > Deinococci > Deinococcales > Trueperaceae > SKWV01. The sequence goes on along the minus strand of SKWV01000241.1, from coordinate 2,880 downwards.
AGGTGAGCAGGCCCGAACCGACCGACTCGCGCGCCTCGGCCTGCGCCTTGAACTGCGTCATGCGGTGCAGCCACCCGAGCGGCGTCACGCAGTTGAGGATCCAGGTGCACTCGGCGTGCTCCGTCAGGTGCGACTGCACGAACACGACGTTGCGCTCCGGATCGAGGCCGCAGGCGAAGTAGAGCGCGGCGATGGCGCGCGTCGTGCTGCGCAGCTCGGCGGGATCGACCGCCTCGGGGATCGTCAGGGCATGCAGGTCGACCACGCAGAAGACGCTGTCGCGCTCGTCCTGATGAGCCACCCAGCCACGCAGGGCCCCCAGATAGTTGCCGAGGTGGAGGACGCCGTCGGTGGGCTTCATGCCGGAGAAGACCCGGGCGCGGGGCGGGACGGTCTCGTCGGGGGCGGCTACGCTCGCGTTCGCGGGGCTCCCGCCGGGAGAGCCGGCGGTGGGATCTGTCGACGTCATGGCCGCGAGTCTACCGCGGTAGGGCCGGCCGTCAGCGCGGCCGGAGCACCCGGAGCGACGTGCCCGGCACGCTCAGCACGCCCCGTACCTCCTCGTGTCCCTCCAGATCGACCGCGTCCCCGACCATCCCCAGCGCCTCGAGCTCGACCTCGGCCGCCGCGGCGCCAAGGTTGGCGACCACCACCACGGCCCCGTCCTCGTGCTCGCGCCAGAAGGCGAGGAGCGACGCGGGCAGGCCCGGCACCACGCTGGTCGAGCCGGCCGCGAGCGCCGGCGTCGACGCCCGCAAGGCGATCATGCGGGCGTAGGTCTGCAGCAGCGAGTCGGGGTCGTGCCGCTGCGCCGCGACGCTCACGCGCGGCTGCTGCGTCGACGGCTCCCGCCAGGGATCGCCGGGGCCGAAGCCGCCGCGCTCGTCCGCCGTCCAGCGCATCGGCGTGCGCTTGTCGCGATCGTCGGCGCTCGGGCCGTTGGGCAGGCCGATCTCCTCGCCGTAGTAGAGGAAGGGCGTGCCGGGCAGCGTGAGCAGGAGCCGCGCGGCGAGCGCGAGCCGGGACTCGTCACGGCGCAGCGGGCTCAGCGACGTGGCGGGCCGGATCTGGTCGTGGTTCGACAGGAACGTGCCGCGGCGAGCGCCCTCGGGGTACGCCGTCTCGTCGAGCTCGAGCTGGGACCGCAGGTCGATCGCCGAGCGGTTGGCGACCGCGCTCAGCAGCGCCCGCCAGAGCGGGTAGTTGAACGACATGTCGAGGAGGGCGTCGCGGTGGTAGGCGGCGATCGCGGGGGTCGAGGTCCAGGTCTCGCCGACGATGAAGGCGCCGGGGTGACGCGCTCGCAGCCGCGCGTTGAAGTCGGCCACCCAGGCGTAGTTCTCGCTCGCGTTGGCGATCACGCCGTCCTCGCTCTCGACGACGTGCTGGATCGCGTCGATGCGGAAGCCGTCCACGCCGAGGTCGAGCCAGAACGCCGCCACGTCCAGCATCGCCTCGGTCACGGCGGGGTTGCGGTGGTTCAGGTCGGGCATGCCGCCCTCGAAGAGACCGAGGTAGTAGGTGCCGTCACCGGCCGCATGCCACGCCGGCCCGCCGCCCGTGCCACGCCAATCGAGGCGCTCGTCGGACCAGACGTAGTACTCGCGGTAGGTCTCGTCCCCCGCCAGCGCCGCGCGGAACCAGGGGTGGTCGCTCGACGAGTGGTTGACCACCAGGTCGAGCAGCACCCGCATGCCGCGGGCGTGCGCCGCGTCGACGAACGCCAGGAAGTCGGCCATCGTCCCGTAGTCGGGGTTGATGGCGCGGTAGTCGGTGACGTCGTAGCCGTGGTACGTGGGGCTCGGGTGGATGGGCATCAGCCACAGCCCCGTCACGCCGAGCGACTCGAGATAGGCCAGCGAGCGCGTGAGCCCACGGAAGTCGCCCTGCCCATCGCCGTTCGTGTCCCGGAAGGAGCGCACGAAGACCTCGTAGTAGACGCCGTCGCCCGGGTCGCTGGCCCAGCGCTCGGCTGGCGGCGGCGCGGACCAGCGCGTGGCCCCGTCGCCGGGCGCCGCCGCCGTGGCGACGCTCGCGACGAGGGCGAACCACAGCGCCACCACCCACCGGGCGACCGCGAGGCGCCGGACCGGGTCCAGCGCCGTCACGGCCCACCCGCCAGCGGCACGGGGTAGTGCCGATCGATCCACGCCATCGGGTCCGTGGGGACGCCGTCGATGCGCATCTCCCAGTGGAGGTGCGGGCCGGTGGAGAGGCCGGTCGTGCCGACGAAGCCGATCACGTCGCCGCGCTCGACCACGTCGCCGACCTGCACGGCGATGCGGGACTGGTGGAAGTACAGGCTCGTGACGCCGAAGCCGTGGTCGAGCACGACGAGACCTCCCTTGATCGGGTACTGACCGGCTACCCGGACGACGCCCTCGTTGGTTGCATGGATCGGCGTGCCTTCGGGGGCTGCGATGTCGGTGCCCAAGTGGAAGCTCACGTTGCCGCCGGGCCCGTAGCGGCGTGGCAGGCCGAAGCCGGAGGTGCCCCGCCCGAGGACCGGCAGCATGAACGGGTCGCGCCAGCGTGGATCGGGCGGCACGGCCGCGAACGCTTGGGCGAGCGCCTCCGCCTCCAAGCGGCGACCGTCGTCCGTGCTCACCGCGAGGATGGAGGCCGGGATGCTGAGGAGCTGGATCGGATGCGGGCTGGGGCGGACCTCGAGCGTCGCGTGGGCCCGGTGCCAGGTGCCGAACTCGTCGACCACCACCGCGCGCAGCTGGCGCGTCCCGGGCTCTGCGGCCAGCGGCACCGACGCCAACGCCAGCAGGCCGCCGTCGAGCGCGTGCGCGTCGAGGATGCGCCCGTCGAGCTCGAGCCAGGCGTCGGCGATGAGCGCCAGCGGCACGCCGCTGGACGCCTCACCCGTCTCCG
>SKWV01000100.1 GCA_007128755.1 Trueperaceae bacterium | reverse complement strand
GCCCACTCGGGAGCGGTCGCCAGTGGTGGCCTTGGGTGCACGTCGACGACGCGGTCGGCGCGATCGTGTGGCTCATCGAGCAGCCGCGGGCGCACGGCGTCTACAACATCGTGGGCGAGCCGGTGCGTCAGATCGACCTCGCTCGCGCGGCGGCGAGGCGGCTGCGACGCCCGTCCCTCGTGCCGGTGCCGCCGTTCGCGCTGCGGACCTTACTGGGCGGCCTCGCCGACCCGCTGCTGCTCGAGTCGCGACGCGTGGTGCCGGAGCAACTGTTCGAGGACGGCTACGAGTTCGAGGCGCCCACCATCGAGGCGGCGATGGAGCGGCTGCTGCCCTGACGGGGGGTGCGGGCTCCTGGCGCCCGGGCCGCCACCCACGTACCTCGACACTCTCACAACCGCTCCTGCGCACGTCGACTAGACTCATGTATGTCCGATGAGATCACGCGTCGACGCTTCCTCGTGCTCGGTGGGAAGGCGACCCTCGGGCTCCTGGTCGGTGTCGGCTGCGGCCCCGCCCTCGATATCCTCCCGCCGCCGGTCGACGAGCCCGATCCGCCCGTCGACCCGGATCCGCCCATCGAGCCCGACCCGCCGATCGAGCCCGACCCGCCCGTCGAGCCCGAGCCGCCCGTCGACCCGGACCCGCCCGTCGAGCCCCCGCCCGTCGATCCGAACCGGCTGCTCGAGACGCTCGCCGTCGCGGCCTGGCGCGCCTCGTCGTACGACCCGGTGTTCGGCCGTCTCACCGACCTCACCGGCAACGGCCTCCACGCGTTGCCGTCGGCCACGGCCCCCGTCCACCTCCCCCACGACGGGACCAGCTACCTCTACTTCCCGGGCACCGCCGAGAACGTCCTCACCCTGCCCAGACCCGCCGCCACGATCTCCTGGCGGGCCGAGTTCTTGGATCACGCCGACGAGCAGGGCTCCTCGGACGCCCTCACCCTCGTCTTCGGCGGCACCGACGCCGCGTTCGCCCACAAGCGCCTCACGCGCCTCACGCTCTTCGCCGGGGGTCTCGTGGTCGGGCAGTTCGACGCGTCGCTCGTGCAGCCACCCCACCACGACCTGGTCGACGCCTTCGACAACGTGTGGACGATCGAGCGGGCGCCGACGGGACTCGCCTGCGCGCTGGTGGACCGGCCGCTGTTCCTGCTGGCGGAGTCCCGGCACTTCACCGTGCCGTCTCACCCTCGGCTCGAGTTCGCCGAGGGGCAGGACTTCACCGTCGTGATCGCCGCGCGCGCCTTCGGCGAGTTCGGCGCCTCGGCCCCGGTCCTCATGGCCAAGGGCGCCGGCGGCGCGACCCCCACGATCGGCTGGTCGCTCCGCGCGCTCGAGCAGACGCTGCGGCCTCGCGGCGTCATCGCCACCGGCAGCGCCGACTTCACGGCCGAGGCTCCCGGCGTCCCGACCGGCGTGCCCTTCTCCCTCGCCATGCGCCGCACGGGCAGCGAGCTGGCGCTCGCGCTCGGCGACGTGGTGGCTCCGGGCGTCGCCGCCTCCGAAGGCGGGCTCACCACGAGCGACGACCTGCGCATCGGCCGCGGGAGCGGCGCGACCTACGCCAAGATGGAGTTCATCGGCGCGGCCGTGTTCCCCACCAGCCTCACCACGGAGCAGCTCGAACAGGTCGTCGACGAGTTCGGCATGGACGCGATCTTCAGCGACCCAGACCTGGCCACCAAGGTCGAGGGCGTCTGGCTCGGGGTGCCGGCATGAAGACGACCACCATCGTGGCGAAACTCGACGGCGGCGGCACGGCGCGGCTGGCGCTCTCCCCCGACGCCAGCTTCGGCCAACGCACCTACACCCCCACCGTGAGCGTGCGCGAAGGCGTCGCCCGCTTCACGGTGCGCAACCTCGAGCCGGGCCGCACCTACCACTACGCGGTCGAGGTCAACGGCGTGCTCGACCTGCAGACGACCGGACGCTTCCGGGTGCAGGACGACCCGTCGTACCTGTTCGTGTTCGGCTCGTGCGCCCGCAGCGGTAGCAACCATGTGATCTTCGACACCATCCGCAACCTCTCGCCGGCGCCCGCCTTCTTCGTGCACCTCGGGGACCTGCACTACGACGACATCGGCCGGTTCGGGCCCGCCGACGGCGTCTCCTACCTACCGGAGTACCGCGCCGCGTACGACGTGATCCTCCGGTCGGCGAGGCAGGGCGCCCTGTGGCGCACCATGCCCATCGCGTACACGTGGGACGACCACGACTACGGGCCCAACGACAGCGACACCACCAGCCCCGGCAAGGCCGACGCGTACCGCGCCTTCCGCGAGTACGTGCCGCACCAGCCGCTGGCCAGCCCCACGCGCGAAGGCATCTACCAGTCGTTCGTGATCGGCCGCGTGCGCTACGTGCTCACGGACTGCCGCTCCAAGCGCAGCCCGAAGGGCCGCGCGGACAACGTCAACAAGGTCGTGCTGGGCGCCGAGCAGGAGGCCTGGTTCAAGGCCGAGCTCCTCGCCGCGAAGGCGGCCGGGCAGGCGGTGTGCTGGGCGAACTCGAAGCCGTGGGTCGCGTCCGCGGAAGCGGGCGGCGACAGCTGGGGCGGCTACACCACCGAGCGGGCGCGGCTGGCGAACTTCATCGCCGAGCACGACCTCGCCGAGCGCACGTTCATCGTCAGCGGCGACATGCACGCCGTCGCCTACTACGACGCCAACACCGACACGCACGGCGACTACGCCGCCGGCGGCGGTGCGAACCTGCACGTGCTCCAGGCCGGCCCGCTCGATCAACGATCGAACAACAAGGGGGGGCCGTACACCCACGGGCCGCTGCCGCTGGAGGAGTCCAACCGAGGTCCCTTGACGAGGCAGTTCGGCCTCTGCCGCGTCACCGACACCGGCGGACCGACGATCACCGTCGCCTTCAGCGCTCGCGACAGCGCCGGCGTGGAGTTGCTGGGACCGCCGGAGCATCCGACCCACGAGTTCACGTTCACGCTGAACCTGGCGTAGCGCGTCCCCGCGTCAGACCGCGCTCGGCCCCAGCGGCCGGCTGCCGTACGCCCCCTCGAGCCGCGCCACCTCGTCGTCGCTCAGCGTGATCTCGAGGGCGGCCAAGGCGTCGCCCAGCTGCCGCGTCTTGGTGGCCCCGACGATGGGCGAGGTCACGCCCGGCCGGCTGGCGACCCACGCCAGCGCGATCTGCGCCGGCGGCACGCCGCGCGCGTCGGCCACGTCGCACACCGCGTTCACGACCTCGTCGCGCCAGGGCACGTCGTAGAGCTCCTCGGCGATCGATTCGTTGGCGCCGCGGGTGGTGACGGTGCGCTCCTCCGGCCGGCGCGTCAGGTAGCCGCGTGCGAGGGGACTCCAGGGGATCACGCCGATGCCCTCCGCGCGGCAGAGCGGCATCATCTCGCGCTCGCCCTCGCGGTCGAGCAGGTTGTAGTGATCCTGCATGCTCACGAACGGCGACCAGCCGCGCTCGCGGCTCACGCCCAGCATCTTCATGAACTGCCACGCCGCCATGCTCGACGCCCCCAGGTAGCGGACGTACCCCTCCTTGACGAGGTCGTGCAGCGCCTCGAGCGTCTCCTCGACCGGCGTGTGCGGGTCGAAGCGGTGGATCTGGTAGAGGTCGATGTAGTCGGTGCCGAGCCGCCGGAGGGAGCCGTAGCACTCGTCGAACACGTGCTTGCGCGACAGGCCGCGGCGGTTGGGCCCGCTCCCCATGCGGCCGTGCACCTTGGTCGCGAGCACGGTCTCCTCGCGCACGGCGAAGCGCGCGAGCAGCTTGCCGGTGATCTCCTCGGAGGCGCCCGTGGAGTAGACGTTGGCGGTGTCGAAGAAGTTGATGCCGGCCTCGACCGCGGAGCGCACGAACGGGGCGGCCGCCTCTTCCTCCAGCACCCACGGCCGCCAGGCAGGCGATCCGTAGCTCATCATGCCGAGGCAGAGGCGGGAGACCTGCAGGCCGGTGGTGCCGAGCCGAACGTAGTCCATGGCGCACGCTACCACCGTTGGCGCCGCGCGCCGGCACACGCGACCGGCCGGCGGCGGCGGCAGCGAGGAGCGGCCGCTACGTGACGCCTCCGACGCCCGAGCCGCGCGCCCTTCGGTACCCTCGCCATACGCCGTCGATCCACGTGCTCGACCGAGCGGGCTGCGCGCCCGCGCCCGACGGCGAGGAGGACACCATGCGAGATCGCGACGAGCACGACACCCCCCTGCGGGGTCGAGACCTCCACCACGAGGAGGGGCGCGGCGACGCGCTCCGGGACCGCGAACGCCCCGAGGACGAGCTGCG
>SKWV01000398.1 GCA_007128755.1 Trueperaceae bacterium | reverse complement strand
GCCCGACGCGGCCCTCGCCGCGGCCGCCGCGGGGGGCGGGGGCGACCCTCAGCCGCGCGCCGAGACGGGCCTCGGGTTGCGACCACCAGGGCGGGACGAGCACGCCGAAGCCGCCCTCCTCGAGCAGGGGCGCGACGTCGCGCAGGAAGCCGAAGGCCTGCTCCGGGGCGAGCTCCACCGGGGCGGGCGCTGCGCCGGCGAGCGCCCCCCTCAGCGGTGGGAAGACGCGGCTGGCGTGGCCGAGGCCGGTGAGCAGCAGCCCCTGGGCGTCGGGGAAGCGGGCAGCCAGCGGCCCCAGGGCGCCGAGGTAGGCGTCGGCGGCGTCGACCTGCAGGCTGGGGTCGGCGCGCGACTGGAGTTGCGTGCGCAGCAGCCACGGTCCGTCGTCGTCGGGTGGCTCCTCGAGGCGCAGGATGAGGCGGGTGTGCTCGTCGCCGGCGGCCGCCAGGCCGCGCCACCAGTGCCGGTGCGCCTGCTGCAGCCGCTGCAGCTGGGCGGCACTGCCGCGGACGCTAGGGTCGCCGAAGAGGGCCTCCAGCCAGCGCGCCGCGGGGGTCGCGTCCTCCGCCGCCGGGCGTCCGGCGCCCGCCCAGATTCGCACGAGCGCGTCGGCGCAGGCGTGCAGGAAGTCCTCGAGCAGGGCGCGGGCCGTAGGCGCGGACCACGGGTCGTCTGCCGCGGCGCGGCTCGCTGGTGGCAGCGCGCGCGCCAACGCGGCCACCGTAGGTGCTAGGTCGCCGTCGAGGAGGTGGAGACGCCAGCGGGCCGTCGCGCCTTCCGGCCCGGGGGCCAGGCCGGGCACGAAGCGTTGCCGGGCGAGCGCGGCGAGCACGAGGCGAGCGGCGGCACGAAAGGCGCGGAGGTCGTCTCCGGATGGGGCTCCGGAACCGTCGGGACGTGCGGCCAGCAGCCAGTCGACGGCCGCGGCGGGCTGCAGCGCGCGGCCGGGGACGCGCCAGCGCCGCAACCACTGCTTCGGCGGACGACCCACGGGCCGCCCCTTGGGCGGCACGGACGGCAGCGGGGCCGCGCCCGTCGAGGGGAGCCACAGGCCCACCTCGACGCTTTCGGCGCGGGCGAGGGTGGGCTCCAAGGCTGCGGGGTCGACGGCCGTTGGGTGGTGGCCGCGGGGAAGGTCGTTCGGCGCGTCGGCCGTCCCATCGGCCTCGGCCCACAGCAGCAGCCGTCCACTGGCGGCGTCGGTCGGGTCGGGACGCCAGAGGGCGTGAAGCGCAGGCACACCGCATCGTAGCCGTCCGGGCGTGATGGGCGGCGTAGGCTCCGCGTCGCAATCGGCGACGGCCCTACGCCTCGGGTCGGGTCGGCTGCCCCCCCGTGGGCGATGGCGAGCAGCCTCACGTCAGCGCGGGTTCGAGGTCCGTCTGCGAGAAGTCGTTCCCGACGAACAGAAGCGGAGCCGTCGCCATGCGCGCGACGGCGTACGTCATGCAATCTCCGAAGTTGAGCGCCGCCGGGTGGCGGCCGCGACCGTACCGGACGTACGCGTCGGCGGCAAGGTCGGCATGCCGTTCGGTGAACGCGACCACCTCGATGCCCGCGCGCCGCAGGAGCGCCGGGAGCAGGCTGGGTGGCGTGCCCTTGGCGTGGAGCACGATCGCGGTCTCGGTGAGGGTCGGTGCGCCGATCGCCGCGTGCGTGCCTCTCGTCAGCTCGGTGGCGACGCGTTCCCAGCCGAACTCTCGAAGCACGAGCGCGACGAGCGCGCTACTGTCGACGATCACACGCCGTCCGTTCCGTAGCCGAGGATGTGTTCGCGTTCGGCCTTGCTGGTCGCCCGACCGAGCGCCTCGGTGGGGACGAACGGCCATACGTCGCGTTGGAGGAAGGCGACGAGGTGGGCGGCTCGGTCGGCAGCGCTCGGTTCGGCGGAGCGTGCGAGTTCGGCCTCGAGGGCGCGCCGTACGGCTTCGGTCTTGGTGATGCCCAGGCGTTTGGCCACCTCGTTCGCGAGGCCTTCGACCGTGTCGTTCTTGATGTTGAGCGGCATTGGTCCTCCTTGGTGCCTAGATTACACCATGGCGCCCATTCGCGGGGCGTGCGTCACCGTGCTGCAGGTCCAGGATGCGGTGGCTTCCTCGTCGACGAAGTTGTGGACGATGTTCTCGATCTGGGCGGGACACCATCAAGGTGTCGCTGGAGGCGGCGGAGTGGATCGTCGCCGAGCTCGAGCAAGCCCGCTAGGTGGATCGCCTTGCGCATGGCACGCACACACCGCCGGCCGACGGTGCAGCGCCTAGATCTCGCTCGTCGGCCTGGTCGAGCAGCAGGACCCGCACTCTCATACGATGGGACTCTGATGGCCGATCCGCATGTGCGCGTCGTAGCCACCAACGGCGTTCGCCTCCACGTGCGCGTCGCAGGTCCGGAGGGCGGGCCGCTGGTCCTGTTGCTGCACGGCTTCCCCGAAGGCTCCTACGGCTGGCGCCACCAGGTGCCGTACCTGGCGGCCGCTGGGTTTCGCGTGTGGGCTCCGGATCAACGGGGATATGGTGCGAGCGCCAAGCCCGAGCGGATCGCCGCGTACGACATCGACGAGTTGGCGGACGACGTGACCGGCCTGATCGACGCGGCTGGACGAAGCCAGGCCGCAGTGGTCGGCCACGACTGGGGCGGCGTGGTGGCCTGGCACCTGGCACGCCGCGCTCCGGAACGGATCTCGAAGATGGTGGTCCTCAACGTGCCGCACCCGAGCGTGATGCGCGCGCACCTGCGTACGAACCTCGCGCAGTTCCGGCGCAGCCTCTACATCCTCGCCTTCCAGGTTCCCTGGCTGCCCGAGCGACTGCTGGGGCACGAAGACGGTCGCCCACTCGCTCGCGCGATGGTGGCGACGAGTCGCCCCGGCACCTTCGCCGAAGATGACCTCGCGGCGTACCGTCGGTCCTGGTCCGGTCCGAATGCGATCCGATCGATGCTCGACTGGTACAGGGCCTACGCGCGGCGGCCGCCGGCCCTCGGGCGCGGTCTGCGCGTGGCCGTTCCGACACTGCTCGTCTGGGGAGCGCAGGACCGCTTCCTAGGCAGTGAGATGGCGCGGCCGAGCATCGAGCTGTGCGACGAAGGCCGCCTGGTGCTCGTCGAGTCGGCCACGCACTGGCTGCAGCACGAGGAGCCGGAGCGCGTGAACGCGCTGATCGAAGCGTTCCTCCGGGACGGCGTGCCGCGGAGCGACGGCTCGGGGGTCTAGCGGCCCGCCGCGGTGGCTCCCACGGAGACCGTAGCGACGCGACATGGTCTGCGAGCCCGAGTCGCTAGCCTGTGCCCACGATGTGGGGGCACGAGCTAACAGCCTCGAACCCGATCGTCCTCGTCCACGGATCGAACGGCGGCGGTTGGGTGTGGAAGCGAGTGGCGCCCGTGTTGCGTGCGGCGGGGCACGACGTGTACACGCCGACGCTCTCCGGTCTCGCGGACCGTCGTCATCTCCTGGCGTCGGGGATCGACCTGACGACGCACGTCGACGACGTCGCGAACCTCCTCGTATACGAGGACCTGTCGGACGTGACGCTCGTGGGCCACAGCTACGCCGGCATGGTCATCAGCGGGGTCGCGGCCACGGCCCCCGAGCGGCTGAAGCGCGTGGTGTACCTCGACGCGTACGTGCCTGATCCTGGGCAGAGCGCGACCGACCTCTGGCCGGAGGAGCGGCGCGCCTACGCCGAGCGCGCCGACCCGTCGGGGGAGGGCGTGGCTCGACCGCCGCCGCTCGCCCTGTTCGGCCTGACCGATCCAGGGCTGGTCGAGTGGATCGAAGCAAGGATGTCGCCCCACCCCGTCGCCACGTACGCGCAGCCGGTGCCCCGTGGCGACGCGCGGAGCGCTGCGCTGGAGCGGGTCTTCATCTCCTGTACCGCGAATCCTGCCACGACCCCGGACGTCTTCGGGCCGTTCGCCGAGAAGGCGAGGTCGTCGGGCTGGGCCGTGTACGAAGTCGCCGCGGGCCACCTGGTCATGTTCACGGCCCCCGAGGAGCTGGCCCAGGTGCTGTCGGAGGTCGCGGCGCGGGGCTGAAGGTACACGGACCTCCTGAGCCGAACCCTGCTGGGACTCGGCCTTGACTCGTCGCATTAGTGACTGCTAATATCCAGCCCCACGCATCAAGGAGGTTCCGATGCCCTTCGACCTCGACACCCATCTCGCGAGCATGACCCGCACCGTCCGCTCCGGGACACGCGACGGTGCCCCCACGAAGGTCGTCGCGGCGGCTCGAACGTACGCCACGACCCCAGAGGACCTGTGGGACGCCCTCACCAGCGCCGAGCGG
>SKWV01000153.1 GCA_007128755.1 Trueperaceae bacterium | reverse complement strand
CGGGCGCTGTTGTGGGTGCAGAGGACGAGGATGCGGGTCATGGGTGGGCCCCTTCGCGGGCGGTGTCGCCGGAGTCGACGACATCGACGGGCAGCGCATGGTCGGGGACGAGGAGCGGGAGGGCGGCGACGCGCGCCGCCAGAGCGCGTCCGATGCGTTCGATCTGGGCTCGCTCGAGCACCGCGCGGCGCGCGAGGACCGGGTGGGTCGTACCGGTGGCCGCCAGGCTGCGGTTGACGATCCAGGCGTAGGGGGTGATGCCGGCGCGCTGGAGGTCGTCTTGGAGCGCGCTCGCCTCGCTGATGGGCGTGGTCTCGGGCAGCGTCACGATGAGGATCTTGGTGAAGTCGGGGTCCTGCAGCCGCATGAGCGGTGTGGTGAGCGAGCCGCCCCTCAGCTTGCGGACCATCTCGCGGTGGTACGAGCCGGTGGTGTCGAGCAGGAGGAGCGTGTGGCCCGTGGGCGCGGTGTCCATCACCACGAAGCGGCGCCGTGCCTGGGCGATGGTGCGGGAGAACGCGTGGAACACGGCGACCTCGTCGGTACAGGGCGAGCGCAGGTCCTCTTCGAGCAGCGCCCTCCCCTCCTCGTCGAGCTTCGCGCCCTCGCTCTCGAGCACCTTCTTGCGGTAGGCGTCGCTCTCGGCCAGCGGGTCGATGCGCCCCACCTCGAGGTTGCCGTAGGCCGTCCCGACCGCCTCGGCGACGTGCGCCGCGGGATCGGTCGTGGTGAGGAGCACGTCGTGCCCGCGCCGCGCCAGCTCGCCGGCGATCCTCGCGGCGATCGTGGTCTTCCCGACGCCGCCCTTCCCCATCGTCATGATGAGGCCCCTGCCGCCGATCTCGAGGTCGTCGATCAGCGCATCCAGCGACGGGATCTCGTCGCCGGCGGGCGCCGTCTCCTCGTCGTGGTCCCCTCCGTACGTCGCCCCCGTTGCGAGCGCTCGGAACGCCTCGCGCCCGATCACGTCGAAGGGGCGGAGCGCGACCTGGCTCCGGGGGAGTCCGGCGAGCGCGCTCGGCATGTCGGCGATGGCCTCGCGCGCCTGACGCGCCAGGGCCTCGGCGATCGCGTCGGCGACGCCGTGCCGGTCGTCGGGTGGGATGACGCCGTTGACGCTCAGGTGTTGGTTGAGGATGCCGAGCTCGCGCAGCTCGAGCGCGGTGCGCGCCGCCTCGCGCAGCGCCGCGCGTTCGGGCCGCGCGACCAGGACGAGCGTGGTGCGGCCGCCGTCGGCGAGCGCCGCCACCGTCGCCGCGTAGCGCCCGTACTGCGCCTTGAGCCCGGACGAGGGGCCGAGGCAGGAGACGCCGGACGTGTTGCCCTCGATGAAGGTCGACCAGGCCGCCGGGAGCTGCAGGAGCCGAAGCGTGTGACCGGTCGGCGCGGTGTCGAACACCACGTGGTCGTACGCGCGGGTGCGCTCCTCGTCGCCGAGCAGCACGGCGAACTCGTCGAAGGCGGCGATCTCGGTGGTGCACGCGCCCGAGAGCTGCTCCTCCATCGCGCGCAGCGCCGAGTCGGGCAGCGCCTCGCGGTAAGGACCGAGCACGCGCTCGCGGTACTCGAGCGCGGCGACGTCGGGATCGATGTTCATGGCATCGAGCCGGTCGACGCCCGGCACGGCGCGTGGGTGGAGCGAGAGCTCGAGGCCGAGGACCTCGTCGAGGTTCGACGCGGGATCGGTGCTCACCAGGAGCACACGCTTGCCGGCGTCCGCCAGGTGGATGGCACTCGCGGAAGCGATCGAGGTCTTGCCGACGCCGCCCTTGCCCGTGAAGAAGAGGTGGCGCGCCGGCGCCTCGAGGAACGTCCAGGGGGCACGCTGCACCTCAGGCACCGGAGTCGAGGACGTCCGCGGCCATGCTGAGCTCGTCGGTCGCGGGGAGCGTGTCGAGGGCGAACCAGCCGGCCATCGTCTCACGGCTCGGGTAGCCGCCGCGGCTCAGCACGAGGTCCCCGCTCAGCACGAGCGGCAGGCTGGCCTCGCCATCGTGCTGCAGCGCCTCGAGCACGACCGGATGCTCCACGAAGGCGGCGGGCTCCTGGGCCAGGTTGTGCCGGGTGACGCGCACGCCGTGGCGGGCGAGCCAGAAGAGGTCGTCGGAGAACCGCACCAGCGCGGGATCGACGTCGGGACCGCACAGGCCCGTGGAGCAGCACATCGGTGGGTCGAAGACGCGCAAGGTCATGGGGTTGGTCACGGTGGCCTCCAAATCGCAATTCGTAGAATGACGATGAATCGTGGGGAACGCGAGGGGTATTCGTCCTCGCGCTCAGAGGCCCGCGATGAGCTCGCGCAGCCTCGCCAGCGCCAGCGGGTTGGGTGAGTAACAGACGCGCGGCCCGTCGATCTCGCCGACGATCAGACCGGCCTCCTTCAACACCTTGAGGTGCTGCGAGACGGTCGACTGCGCCAGCGGCACGACCTCGTTGATCTCGCCGCACATGCAGGCGTCGCGCGACAGCAAGAACCGGAGGATCTGCACGCGCGCAGGATGCCCCAGCGCCTTGGCGAGGGCGGCGAGCTCGAGATCGATGCCGGTGCCCGCACGCACGGCGCGTGAGGAGCCATCGGTGGGGACGGTCGTGGTATCGGTCATCGTCGATATACGATAGCAGGCCGTGTCGAGGCGTATGTCCCCGTCGTCGACCACGAGGCTGCGTGCCGAGGCGATCCCGGTGCGCGAGCGGCATGTCGAAGACGGACGTCCCTACCCACGGAGCTCCCGGAGGACGACGCTGAGGCCATGATGTCCGACTCCCACACTCGGGTATCGCCGAACGGCGACGCGAGCGGCCCCGCCGACAGCGCCATCACCGACGACTGCCGCGTCTGTCCCCTCTCGGGGCTCGGCTGCGGCGTCGCCGGACACGTCGTCGCCGTCTCCGGACCGACGGCCATCCGCCGGCGCCTGATCGCGCTGGGCCTCCGTCCCGGCGCCTCGTGCTGCGTGCTCGGCCGCGCCCCAGCGGGCGGCCCCATCCACGTGCGTGCCGGTTCGGTCCACCTGATGCTCAGGTCGCAGGAAGCCGCAGGCGTGACGATCGGCGTCGCCGACGCCGAGGGAGCCGTCGGTGGCGTGCCCGCGGTGTGACGCGCACGGCGGCTGCCCGCTCGCCGGCGGACCTGGCGCGGTACCGCTCGCATCCCCCTGCGCCCGCCGCTGGTACATGGTGGGGACGCCCAACGTCGGCAAGACGAGCCTCGTCAACGCCCTGCCCGGCAGCCGCCTCCAGGTCGGCAACTGGCCCGGCACCACGATCGACGTCGAGACGGCGCGCACCAGCATGGGCGGGCGACCCGTCGACCTGCTCGACCTGCCCGGCGCCTACACCCTGGCCGGCACCGCCTCCGACGAGGAGGTGCTGCTGCCGGCGCTCGATGGCGATCCCGACGCGCTCATCGTCAACGTGGTCGACGCGACGCACCTCGCGCGCGACCTCACGCTCACGCTCGAGCTGAGCGAGCTCGACCGGCCGATGGTCGTCGCGCTCAACCTCGTCGACCAGGCCCGGAGGCGCGGCGCGTCGGTCGATGCCGGTGCGCTCGCGGCCTCACTGGGCGTGCCGGTCGTGGCGGTCGGCGCCCACGTCGGCAGCGGCGTCGCCGCCCTGGTCGAGGCCGCGGCTCGCGCCTCGACCTCCTCCTTCCGCGTCGCCTACCCCGAGGCGATCGCGGCGGCGGCGGCGCGCCTCCAGGAGCACGCCGAGACGCGCTGGCACGCCCTCGCCGCGCTCACCGACGAGGTTCGCACGCCGCTCGTCGCGGCCGGGGCCGGCGTCGGCGCGACCGGCGCGCCTCTCGGCACCGGAGCGGGTGCCGCGCTCGCGCTCCGCGAGCGCACCGCCCTAGCCGACGAACGCGTCGACGCCTTCCTCGCCGTCGCCGAGGCGCGTCACCGTGCCGCCCATGCGCTCGCTGCAACGAGCACGATGCCCGGCGCGCGGGCCTACGACCCCGGCGACCGGATCGACCGCGTGCTCCTGCACCCCCTGATCGGCCCGCTCGCCCTCGTCGCCGGCCTGGCGCTCACGTTCCACCTCACCTTCGCCCTCTCGAGTCCCTGGATCGCGTTCCTCGGCACCGTGCAGGACGTGCTCGCCGGCTGGATCGCCGCGCTCGCGCTGCCCCCGCTCCTGGCCTCCTTCCTCGCGGGAGCGCTGGTCGAGGGCGTCGGCACCGTCGTCGCCTTCGTGCCGGTCCTCTTCACCCTCTACGCCATCCTCGCCTTGCTCGAGAACGCCGGCATCCTGGCGCGCGTCGCGTTCCTGGCCGACGGCCTCATG
>SKWV01000391.1 GCA_007128755.1 Trueperaceae bacterium | reverse complement strand
AGTTCATCGGCACCTACAGCGAGTTCATCCTCGCCAACACGCTCCTGCAGGGCCAGGAGAACTGGACGGTGGGCATGGGCCTGCGCAACTTCACCACCGGGCGCTTCGACACGCAGTGGGGCGCGCTCGCGGCGAGCGCGGTGCTCGGCAGCATCCCGATCCTGATCATCTTCTACTCCTTCCAGAGCGCGCTCACCGGTCAGTACCAGGCGGGCGGCGTCAAGGGCTGACCCTCGCTCCGTGATCGTCGCGCCGTGCCGCAGCGAGGCCCCGCTGCGGCACGGCGTCTGGTAGGTTGTCGCATGCCCAACGCCGATGCGCTCGCCTATGGCATGCACCTCGTCTACGACGGCGGCCACGCCGACCCCACGCGTCTCGCCGACGGAGCGCTCATCGCCCGCATGGTCCGCCGCGTCGCCACCGTGCTCGCTGCCGACGAAGGCGTGCCCGACCCCGTGGTCGTCGAGGAGGCCAGCGGCGTGAGCGCCGGCGTCGCGCTGACCGAGGCGTCGGTGTCGATCCACGCCTTCCCGGGTCTCGCGACCCTCTGCCTCGACGTGTTCAGCGTCCAGCGTCGGCAGGCCGAGTCGCTCTACGGGCCGATCGAGGGAGCGTTCGCCATCGGCCGCTCCACGTCGCGCCGCGCGAACCGGGCGCGAGCGCCTCGCCCCGGCGACCCGACCACGCTCGCGCGCCGCCTGAGTGGCGAGCGCGCCTACGCCGAGGCGCGCTTCACCGACCTCGATAGGGTCGCGCAGGACTGAGCCCGCCTCCGAAGCCGCGTCCAGCGGCTCAGCACCCACCCGACTGCCTCCAGGAGGCCTCCATGCCCGACGTCGTCGTCGCCCTCGATCAAGGCACCACCAGCTCGCGGGCGCTCGTCTTCGACCACGCCGCCACCATCGTCGGCTCGGCCCAGCGCGAGTTCACGCAGCACTACCCGCGCCCGGGCTGGGTCGAGCACGATCCGAACGAGATCTGGTCGACGCAGTCGGGAGTCGTGTCGGAGGCGCTCGCGGCCGCCGACCGCTCCGCACGCGACGTGGCCGCGATCGGCATCACCAACCAGCGTGAGACGACCATCGTCTGGGACCGCGCCACCCTGCAGCCGATCGCGCCGGCCATCGTCTGGCAAGATCGCCGCACCGCGGGTGAGGTCGACCGGATCAAGGCGCAGGAGGGAGCCCTCGCGCTGGTGCGCGAGCGCAGCGGGCTCGTGCTCGACGCCTACTTCTCGGCCAGCAAGCTCGCCTGGCTGCTGGAGCACATAGGCGGCGCGCGTGCGCGCGCCGAGCGCGGCGAGCTCGCGTTCGGCACCGTCGACTCGTGGCTCGTCGCGCGCCTCACGCGCGGCGAGGTCCACGTCACCGACGTCACCAACGCCTGCCGCACCATGCTGTTCGACATCCATCGGCTCGATTGGGACGACGACCTGCTCGAGCTGTGGGGCGTGCCCCGCGCGATGCTGCCGCGGGTGTGCGGCTCGTCGGAGGTGTACGGCCACGTGGCCGAGGGCCTCCCGTTGGCTGGGACGCCCATCGCCGGCATCGCCGGCGACCAGCAGGCGGCGACCTTCGGGCAGGCCTGCTTCCAGACCGGTCAGGCGAAGAGCACCTACGGCACCGGCTGCTTCCTAGTGATGAACACGGGCGAAGCGAGCGTGCAGTCGCAGAACCAGCTCCTCACCACCGTCGCCTGGAAGCGGCCCGGCGAGCTGCGCTACGCCCTCGAGGGCTCGATCTTCATCGCCGGCGCCGTGGTCCAGTGGCTGCGTGACGGCCTGGGGCTCATCCGGCACTCCGAGGACGTCGAGGCGCTCGCGACCTCGGTGCCCGACACGGGCGGCGTCTACCTGGTGCCGGCGTTCGCCGGGCTGGGCGCGCCGCACTGGGACCCGTACGCCCGCGGCACGATCGTCGGCATGACCCGCGGCACCACCGGCGCCCACATCGCGCGCGCCGCCCTCGAAGGCATCGCCTACCAGGTCGTCGACGTGCTCCGCGCGATGGAGAAGGACGCCGGCGTGCCGCTCGCCGAGGTGCGCGTCGACGGCGGCGCCGCCCGCAACGACCACCTGATGCAGTTCCAGGCCGACGTGCTGGGCGTGAGCGTCGTGCGCCCCGCGGTGACCGAGACGACCGCCCTGGGCGCCGCCTACCTGGCGGGACTCGCGGTGGGGGTGTGGTCGGGCGCCGACGAGATCGCCGCGCTGTGGCGTGAGGGCCGACGGTTCGACCCGGCGATGCCGGACGACCAGCGGCTCGCGCTGCTCGACGGCTGGGGCCGCGCGCTCGGCCGCGCCACGCACTGGGTGGCGTCGTGAGCCGCGTTCCGCTGCGCCGCGAGGCGATGCTCGACGCCCTTCGGGCCGACGAGGCGCCCTTCGACCTGCTCGTGATCGGCGGCGGCGCGACCGGCGCCGGCGTGGCGCTCGACGCCGTCAGCCGCGGGCTCACCGTCGCCGTCGTCGAGCGCTACGACCTCGCCTCCGGCACCAGCTCGCGCAGCACCAAGCTGATCCACGGCGGCGTCCGCTACCTCGAGAAGGCCGTCAAGGACTTCGATCGCTCGCAGTTCGCGCTGGTGCGCGACGCCCTTCGCGAGCGCGCCGTCCTGATCCGCAACGCGCCCCACCTCTGCCATCCGCTGCCGCTCGTCACGCCGCTCTACAACTGGCTCGAGGTCCCCTACTTCATGACCGGGCTCAAGCTCTACGACGCGCTCGCGGGACGCGCGAACCTCGCCAAGAGCCGCTTCGTCGACGCTCGCGAGGCGAAGCGTCGCTTCCCGCAGCTGCGCGAGGACGGCCTACGGGGCGGCGTCATCTACTACGACGGCCAGTTCGACGACGCGCGCATGAACCTGGCGATCGCCATCTCGGCGGCGGAGCGGGGCGCGGTCATCGCGACGCACACGGCAGTCGTCGCGTTGCACGAGGACCATGGCCGCCTGAGCGGCGCCACCGTCCAAGACGCCTACACCGGGGAGCGCATCGACGTCGCCGCCCGCGTCATCGTCAACGCGGCCGGGCCCTACGTCGACGAGGTCCGGCGGCTCGCCGACGCGGACGCGACGCCGATGCTCTCCGCCTCCTCGGGCGTGCACATCGTCTTGGACGCCCGCTTCGCGCCGCCCGACACCGGACTCCTGATCCCGCAGACGGAGGACGGCCGTGTGCTCTTCCTGCTGCCCTGGCAGGGCTCGACGCTCGTCGGCACGACCGATCACCCGGCCGACGTGGTGGCCGAACCGCGGGCGACCGAAGACGAGATCGAGTACGTGCTCCGCCACGTGCGGCAGTACTTCTCCGTCCCGGTCGAGCGCTCCGACGTCAAGGCGGCGTGGTCGGGCCTGCGCCCCCTCGTCTCCGACCCCAACGCGAGCGACACGGCGAAGCTCTCGCGCGACCACGTCGTCCACGTCGACGAGCGTCACGGCCTCGTGAGCGTCGCCGGCGGCAAGTGGACGACGTACCGGGTCATGGCGGCGGACACGGTCGACGTCGCCGTGCGCTCGGGCGGCCTGACGCCGTCGGGCCCGTCGGCCACGCTCGACCTGCGTCTCGCAGGCGCCGAGGGGTTCGACCCGACGGCCGCCGGCGCCCTCCAGGAGCGCGGCTTCGACGCCGACGTGGCCAGTCACCTCCACCTCTCCTACGGCGACCGCGTCTGGGGCGTCGCGGCGCTGGCGACGGGGGGGCTCGAGGAGCGGCTCGCGGCGGGTTACCCGTACCTGCAGGCCGAGGTGGTGTTCGGCGCGCGCGAGGAACTCGCGACGAGCAGCGCCGACGTCCTGCTGAGGCGCACGCGGCTCGCCACCGTCGACGCCGGAGCGGCGGCCGCGGCGCTGGACGCCGTGCACGGCCTCCTGGCCGACGAGCTCGGGTGGAGCGAGGAGCGGCGGGCGCGAGACCTCGCGGACGCCCGCGCGGCGCTCGCCACGCACGAGGCGGTGGCGGGGACCGTCAGAGCGCCGTCAGCGGCCGGATGATACGACCGGGCGCATGGAGATCATCCGTCCGCCCGGCTCCGCACCGGCCACCGCCGTCATCGCTCCGCTCGAAGCGCCCCTGCGCCCGCTCTGTCCCTCGTGCCACACGACCGTCGTGCGCGTCAGCGTGGCCGCGGCGATCGTGTTCGACGTCGTCTGCGCCGACGCGCCGGGTGGTGAGCGTGACCTGCAGGTGATCTCGCACGAGTGGCTGGACGCCTGCTGGGACGCCGATGCCCGCGTCGCGTGTGCGCGGTGCGACTGGGAAGGTTCGGTGGCCGAACTGCGTCGGGGCTGAGGCGCTCGGT
>SKWV01000384.1 GCA_007128755.1 Trueperaceae bacterium | reverse complement strand
TGGGACCGCTGGGGCGGCCACCTCGCCGAGCGGCGCGACGTGCGCGTCGCGGTCGGCGTCCGCGTGCTGGCGACGGGCCTGGTGACGCAGTCGCTCGCCCTGCTGATCGGACCGGAGCAGGGGACGATCGCGCTCGCCGTCTCGCTCTTCGGCTGGGCGCTCTCGGGGGCGGGCATCGGCTTCGCCCACTCGACGTCGACGGCGCTCGCCTTCTCGCGCGCCGAGAACGAGGGGGTCGAACCCGGGTCGGTGTCGGCCTCGCTCCTGCTGGCCGACAACGTCTCGGCCGCCACGGCGACGGGGATCGGCGGCGGCCTGCTCGCGCTCTCGAGCGCCGCGGGCGCTCCGCTCGGCACCGGCGTGGGGCTCGGCTTCCTGGCCGGCTACGCGGCGATCGCGCTCAGCCTCGCGGCGGCGGCGAGGATCGGCGCCCCGCCAGCGCCGTCGCCACGAGCCCCACGGTGATCAGGGCGAAGGCCACGCCGGCCATGAACGGGATGGTCACGAAGCCGAAGTAGTTGACGTACTGCAGCGTGCAGGGCACGCCGGCCGCGCACACCGCCGGCGGCGCAAACGCCGGCACCTTCTGGATCAGGTAGTGGTAGCTCGAGGTCGCGAGCCCCAGCACCGCGAGCGGCAGGCCGTACGTCCAGGCGCTGCGGTCCTGGCGGAAGGTCGCGACACCCAGGACGATCACGAGGGGGTACATGAGGACGCGCTGCCACCAGCACAGCGCGCACGGCACGAACGCCCGCACCTCGGAGAAGTAGAGCGACCCCACCGTCGCGGTGATGGCCACGATCCACGCCAGGTAGAGCGGGACGATGCCCGCGACCGCCGCGTTCGCCGAGGCGGGCGCGGCGGCCGGCCCCGACGTGCTCAGGGCAGGGCGGCGTCGATCGCGCGCCGGACCTCGGCGAGCGTCGGCGACACCGCGGTGCCGTTGACGAGGACGGACGGCGTCCCGGTGAGCGAGAGGCTCTGCGCCAACTGCGTGTCCCGCCGGGCCGGCTCGAGGTTGGCGGGGTCGGCGAGACAGCCGTCGAGCTGGCCGGCGTCGATGCCGGGCGCGTAGGTGAGCGCAAGATCGCGCGCGCGGCGCGGGTCGCGCAGCTCGGCCTGGGCGCGGAAGAGGGGGGCCTTCATCTCCCAGTAGGCCTCGGGGCTCTGCTGATGGACGCACTCGGCCAGCCGGGCCACCTGGTCGGAGCCCTGGATGACCAGGAAGTCGACGACCACGAGCTGGACCAAACCGGTGTCGACGTACTCCCGCTTGAGCGTGGGCATGACGTTGGCCTCGAACTGGGCGCACGAAGGGCAGAGCCAGTCCTCGAACACGGCGACGGTGACGGGGGCGTCGCTGGCGCCGATACGCGGCTGCGTGGCGAACTCGACGTCGGCGGACGCCTGCGGGGCGCTGCTCGTGAGCTGGGGGACCACGAGGAGGGCCACCACCGCGAGGACCGCGACCGTGAGCGTGACGATCGTGAGGCGCTGTGGGGTCATGGCGCCCATGCTACCCGACCGCCGGGGACGCCGCGGTCAGCGGCGGGACCGTCGCGCGGCGCCCCATCAGCGCGCCCCCGGATGGTGATCGAGCCCGTGATAGGCGGCGACGAACTCGCGCATGCCGTCGGGATCGATCTCTTCGAAGCGCTGCATGCGCGTCCACGCCGTCAGGACGTAGGTGGGCTCGAGCCCTTCGCGCGGGACGATCACGGTGCGGGGCCAGCGTGACCCCAGCACCTTCTGGAGCGCGGTGACGTGCTCCTGGTTCTCCTCGGGCGTGCCGGCCGCGTACCACAGGATCACCCCGCCGTCCTCCATGTTGTGCACCAGCTCCTGGTCGTGCGGCGCCGCGTCGACGTACGCGCCCCAGCCGGCGAGGCCCGGCGTGTGCCAGCCCGAGGTGGGCGGATCGGTGTTGTAGGGAGGCGTCTG
This sequence comes from Trueperaceae bacterium, assembly GCA_007128755.1. Classification (GTDB taxonomy): domain Bacteria; phylum Deinococcota; class Deinococci; order Deinococcales; family Trueperaceae; genus SKWV01. Next base: position 2,361 of record SKWV01000384.1, on the reverse strand, counting down.
GGTGCCGAGGGCCACGTGGACGTTCCCCTGCGAGCGGAAGCGCTCGCCCGGCAGGTTGGCCTCACGGATCACGTTGGTCGCGATCGTGATGCCGACCAGCAGCGCGATCCCGCCGATCCCGATGATCCAAGGCAGCGGCGACGAGCGCTTGCGGCGCACCCTCGTCCCCGGCCGCCGCTTCGGGGCGGCGGAGGCCTTCGGCTCGGTGCTCGCCGCCGGCGGCGTCTCGACACGCTCCACGCTCTGGTCCGGCTGCCCGGCGCGCGCCGCCTTGCGTCGCTGCTTCTTACCCATGATGATCACCCATAGGGGCACACCGTAGCCGTTCGGGTGGGGGAGGAGCGTATCGTACTTGGCGGCAGCGCTCGGGCGGGGATGAGGGCGGGCGGCCTCGAGGGCGCGAGCGGAGGCGAGACCATGACGCAGGAAGCGGTTCCGGAGCTCTACCGGGCGTTCGTCGCGCGCGGCGACGGTCAGCGGCCGTTCGGCAGCGTCGAGGCGCTCTCGCGCGCCGACCTCCCCGATCACGCCGTGACCGTGCGCGTCGAGGCGAGCTCGCTCAACTACAAGGACGCGCTGTCGGCCGCCGGCCGGCCCGGCGTCACCCGCCACTACCCCTTCACCCCCGGCATCGACGCCGCCGGCGTGGTGATCGCCTCGCACGACGCGCGCTGGGCCGAGGGCGACCGCGTGATCGTCACCTCCTACGACCTCGGGATGGACACGCCGGGGGGGTTCGGCGAGCTGGTGCGGGTGCCGGGGGACTGGCCCCTGGCCATGCCGCCGTCGTGGGACGCCGCGACGGCGATGGCGTACGGGACCGCCGGGCTCACCGCCGCGCTCGCCTTGGCGCGCCTCGAGCGCCTCGAGGTGCGACCGGGTGCCGGGCCGGTCGCCGTCACCGGCGCGTCGGGCGGCGTGGGGACGATCGCGGTGGCGCTGCTCGCGGCGGCGGGGCACGAGGTCGTGGCGATCACCGGGCGCGCCGCGGCGCACGACCGGCTCCGCGGCCTGGGGGCTCACGAGATCTGGGAACGCGAGGCGCTCCTGACGGGCGCGGATCGGGTGCTCCTGCGACCCGACCTCGCCGCCGCCGTCGACACCGTGGGCGGCGAGCCGCTCGCTCACCTGCTCAAGCGCGTGCGTCCGGGCGGCGCCGTCGCCGCGGTCGGCAACGTGGCGGGCGGCGAGCTCGCGACGACCGTCTACCCCTTCATCCTGCGCGGCGTCGCGCTCCTCGGCATCGACAGCGCGCGCTGCGAGCGCAGCGAGCGGGAGGCGGCCTGGACCCGGCTGGCGGGCTCCGAGCTCGACGACGCCCTGGCGTCGTCCCTGCACGACGTCGACCTGCACGGCCTCGAGCCGATGCTCGCGCAGCTGCTCGCGGGCGGCGTCGACGGGCGCGTGCGCCTGCTCCACGCTCCCGCGGGCGCCTCGGCGGCACGCGCCTGAGGATCGTGGCTGTGCGCCCGACGCGCACGCGAGCGGCGGGCGTTGCTACACTGCGGCGTCCTCGACGTCACGGCGGCCGTCCCGAACGGCGCTCCGTGCGAGCGTCGTGCACGAAAGGGGAATACACATGCCATTCGAGCTTCCCGCGCTTCCGTACCCGTCCGACGCGCTCGAGCCCCACATCGACCAACGCACGATGGAGATCCACCACGGCAAGCACCACGCCACCTACACCAACAACCTGAACGCGGCGCTCGAGGAGCATCCCGAGCTGAAGGACAAGAGCGCCGAGGAGCTGCTGCGCGGCTTCGACAGCCTGCCGAGCGACATCCAGACGGCGGTGCGCAACAACGGTGGCGGCTACGTCAACCACAACCTGTTCTGGGAGATCCTGGGGCCGCAGGGCGGCGATCGGCCGACCGGCGAGCTCGCGACCGCGATCGACAGCGCGTTCGGCTCGTTCGACGCCTTCAAGAGCGCCATCGTCGACGCCGGCGTCAAGCGCTTCGGTTCCGGTTGGGCCTGGCTGGTCGTCGATGGTGACGGCAACGGAGCCCTGCAGGTCTACTCGACCGCGAACCAGGACTCGCCGCTCATGGGCGGCCACACGCCGATCTTCGGCGTCGACGTCTGGGAGCACGCCTACTACCTGAACTACCAGAACCGCCGTCCCGACTACCTCGCGGCCTTCTGGAACGTCGTGAACTGGGACGCCGTGTCGGCCAAGTACGCCGAAGCCATCGCCCGCTGAGCGACGACGTGCGGCGCGCCCGCTGAGGCGGCCGACGGCCGCTCGGCACCGGCCGTCCGCCCGTGCCGCTCGCGCGCCGCGCGGGCCTAGCCTGTGGCATGACCTCGCGCCAGGAGACCATGCTCACGGCGGTGCTGGTCGCGGCGTGCGCCCTATCG
>SKWV01000109.1 GCA_007128755.1 Trueperaceae bacterium | reverse complement strand
TCCCGCGCCCCGACGCGCCCAACAGGAGCGCCTCGAGCGCGCCGACGATCGCCGCGTCGCGTGTGCGCGGCGAGCCCTCGTCCGGGTCCTGCGCCAGGACGCGTGCGCCGACGCGCCTCACGTTGGCGTCGACCGCGATGCCGGGCACGCCGAAGGCCTGGGCGGCGATGGCCACGGCGGTGTAGCGGCCGATGCCCGGCAGGCGCTCGAGCTCGAGGACGTCGCGGGGGAGTCGGCCGCCGTGGCGCGTGATCACCACGCGGGCCGCGGCGTGCAGCGCGCGAGCCCGGCGGTAGTAGCCCAGACCCTGCCACATGAGGAGCACCTCGCGCTCCTCGGCCTCGGCCAGGTGCGTGAGGTCAGGGAACGCGCGGAGGAACGGCCCGTAGGCCAGCGCGACGCGCGCCGCCTGCGTCTGCTGCAGCATCGTCTCGGCGACGAGCGTGGCGTAGGGCTCGCGCACCGGCGTGCGCCAGGGGAGCTCCCTCGCGTCGCGATCGAACCACTCGAGCAATCGGCCTCGCACCCGAGCAGTCTACCGGCGCCCGGTGGTATCGTCTTCTTCCGCGATGAGAGACCGACGGTACCCCCACGACCCCGCCTTCGAGGCGACCAAGTACGCCCGTGGACGCGCGAGTGTCACCGGCGACGGCACCGTGGCCGGGTACAAGGTGTACGCCAACCCCCAGGAGTTCATCCGGCTGCCGCACGCGCGTCGCACCGGGGGCGTGGGCGTGTGGGACGCCCTCGCTGGCCTGCGCGGCGGCCTCTCCGAGGGCGGCGTCGTCACGCAGGGCGAGCTGGCCCAGGTGCTGTGGGCGACCGCCGGGATGATCGAGGCCGGTGGCCGGACGCACGCCGTGCCCGCACCGACCTCGGGGCTCGAGGCCTACGTGCTGGCGGCGCGCGTGCGCGACCTGAGCACCGGTTCGTACCACTACGAGCCCCGGGGTCACGCGCTCGAGCAGCTCTCCACCGACGATCCGAGGCCCGGCCTCGTCTCCGCGCTGCTCGACGAGAGCGATCTCGATCCCTACGCCGCGGCGCTGGTGATCACGGGCGTGCCGGCGCGCTGGCGCACCGCGTTCGGGCCGCGCACGCATCGGCTGCTGTCGCTCGAGGCCGGCGCCGCGGCTCAGACCGGCGCCCTCGCCGCCGAGGCGCTCGGGCTCACGAGCCGCCTGGTCGCGTGCTTCTTCGACGACGAGGTCGCGAGCCTGCTGAGGCTCGACCCGAGCGCGGAGCCCGCGCTGGCCGTGGTGCTGCTCGGCCGCTGATCCCAGCACATTCGAAACGAAAGCCTAGCGGAGCGAGACCACCGGAGCGACCGTCGACACCCCCTGCCGCCATCGTTGCGGCGGCTCCGCGGTCCGGGTACGAGATATGCTGAGAATCGCGTATGGCACGCATGTTTCACATCGCTTGACGCGCTCGGCACGAGCCCCATACGATGCGGTCCGCTCCCTCGCGCCAGCGCGAGCGGCGATGTCGTGCACGGCCGGATCCGCAGGCCGAATTACGAAACGAAAGCGGCAGGCGCCGCTCGGAAGGACCACCCCATGCGTGAGACCATCGTCACCCCCCACGGCCTCGTCGACATCGACCCCGACACCGTCGAGCTCGGCGAGCTCGTCGTGACCGACGAGGGCGCCGAGCTCGAGGTCGTCGGCCTCGATCCGCTCCGCTTCGAGCTGGCGCCCGAAGAGGAAGAGGACTGGGGCGAGTAGCGGTGCCCCAACCCCGCCTGGGGGTCGTGTACGACCGCCTGCGACCCGAAGAGCGCATGCTCTTCGACGCCATCGAGCGCCAGGGCGTCGCGGCGGTCCAGGTCTACGCCCCGCACCAGGCGTTCGACTTCAGCGCCTTGCCGCCGCGAGCCTTCGACGTGGTGATCGAGCGCTGCGTCTCGCACACCCGTGGGCTCGCCTTCGCGCGGCTGCACGAGTCGCTGGGCAGCGTGGTGATCAACGCGCCCCACGTGATCGAGACCTGCGGCGACAAGCTCGCCACGAACGCCGCCCTCGCCCGCGCCGGTGTGCCCACGCCGCGGACGGGCGTGGCCTTCACCACCGAGACCGTGCTCGAGCTGTGCGAGTCCTTCGGCTACCCGATCGTGCTCAAGCCGGTCGTCGGTTCCTGGGGGCGCATGGTCTCGCGCCTGTCGGACCGTGACGCGGTCGAGGCCGTCCTGGAGCACAAGGAGGTGCTCGGCGGGCCCGCCCACAAGGTGTTCTACGTGCAGGAGTTCGTGCACAAGCCCGGCCGCGACATCCGCGCGTTCGTGATCGGCGACGACGTCGTCGCCGCCATCTACCGCACCAGCGATCACTGGATCACCAACACCGCGCGCGGCGCCGCCGCCAGCAACTGCCCGCTGACCGACGAGTTGGTCGAGCTCACGCGCCGCGCCGCGCGCGCCGTCGGAGGCGGCGTACTGGCCGTCGACCTGCTCGAGTCCGATCGCGGCCTGCTCGTGGTCGAGGTGAACCACACCATGGAGTTCCGCAACTCGGTCGCCACCACCGGCGTCGACATCCCGGGTCTCGTCGTCCGCCACGCCCTGCGCCTCGGCCGCGAGCTGCAGGCCGGGGAAGCGCGCCCGCCGATCGCCGTTGGAGCGCGGGCGTGAGCGCCGACGGAGCGCTGCGGGTCGCCATCGTGGGGGCGTCGGGGTACGCCGGCGGCGAGTTCCTGCGGCTCGCCCTGGGCCACCCCCGGCTCGAGGTGGTCCAGGTCACGAGCGAGCGCCAGGCCGGTCTGGCGGTACCGCTGGTGCACCCCAACCTGCGCGACGTGACGCGCCTGCGCTTCACCAAGCTCGACGACCTGGAGGACGCCGACCTCATCGTGGCGGGTCTGCCGCACGGCATGCTCGCCGGCCGCATCGACGACCTGCTGACGCGCGCGCCCCGGCTGATCGACCTCTCGGCCGACTTCCGGCTGCGCGACGCCGCGACGTTCGAGCGCTGGTACGGCGCTCCCCACCCACGAAGGGACCTGCTCGGCACGTTCGCGTACGCGCTGCCGGAGCTGTTCCGCGACCGCCTGGTCGGGGCGACGCGCATCGCGGGCGCGGGCTGCATCGCGACGGCCACGACCCTGGCGCTCGCGCCGCTCGTGCGCGGCGGCCTGCTGGCGCGTCGCGACGTGATCGTCGAGGCGAAGATCGGCTCGTCGGCCGCCGGCAACGCGCCGACGCTCGCCGGCCACCACCCCGAGCGCGCCGGCGTGGTGCGCACCTACCAGGCGACGCGCCACCGGCACACGGCGGAGGTCGAGGCGTCGCTCGGTGGCGGCGCGGCGGTCCACATCACCGCGACCGCGGTCGAGCGCGTACGGGGCATCCTCGTCACGGCGCACGGCTGGATGAGCGACGGCACGAGCGATCGCGACGTGCAGGCGGCCTTGCGCGATCTCTACGCCGACGAGCCGTTCGTCCGCATCGTCGCCGCGCGGCGCGGGATCCATCGCGTGCCCGACCCCAAGATCCTGGACGGCACGAACTGGTGCGACGTGGGCTTCGAGCTCGATCCCGACTCCGGTCGCGTCGTGATGATGGCGGCGATCGACAACCTCGTGAAGGGGACGGCCGGGCACGCGCTGCAGGCCCTCAACGTCGCGATGGGCTGGGACGAACGCGCGGGCCTCGGCTTCCCGGGCCTGCACCCGTGACGATGGACTCGGCGGCGGGCGTGCGCCGGCTCTCGCGCTCCGACGCCCGCCGCCTGCTGTGGCGCTACGCCTTCGCGCCAGGCACGGTGGCGGCGGTCGCCCGCCGGCTCGGCTCGATCCAGTACGACCCGCTCGCGCCCATGGGGCGCAACCCCGATCTGGTGCTCCAGGCGCGGGTCCCGGGGTACCGCATTGACGACTGGCAAGCGGCGACCTACGGCAGCCGGCTGCTGCTCGACGCCTGGGACAAGCAGGTCTGCCTCACCCTCACCGAAGACTGGCCCGCGCGCCACCTCTTCCACGACTGGTTCCGGGAGCGTTGGCGCGCCCGCGTGTTCGAACCGCACGCCGATGCCGTCGAGGCGACGCTCGCCGAGCTGCGCGAGCGCGGCCCCTTGAGCACGCTCGGTTTCGCCGACCAGTCGCACGGCGGCGGCCTGCGCGGCTCCTGGTACGGCCCCAAGCTCGTCAAGCACGTGCTGCGAGCGCTCTGGGACAGCGGCGGCGTGGTCACGCACGCGCGCGACAAGGGCCGGCACGTCTACGACCTGCCGGAGCGGTCGCTGCCCGCCGCCGTCGCCGCCCGTGCGCCGCTGCCCGCCGACGAGGCGCTGCGGCGCCTGGTGCGGCGGCGCGTGCAGGCTCCC
>SKWV01000462.1 GCA_007128755.1 Trueperaceae bacterium | reverse complement strand
CCGATGCGCCCCTCGCGCACGTAGCGGCGCATCTCCTTGACCATGGGGTAGCCGGAGTAGTTGTAGGTGACGCCGAACACGCCGCCGCGCGCCTGCACGATCCGCTCGAGGTCGGCCGCCTGCTCGCTGTCGTGCACGAGCGGCTTGTCGGAGACGACGTGGAAGCCGGCCTCGGCGAACGCCTTGGCTACCGGGTAGTGGACGTGGTTGGGCGTCACGATCACGACCAGGTCGATGCGCTCGTCGGCGCTGCGGGCGAGCTCGCGCTCGAGCATCTCCTCCCAGGTGCCGTAGGCGCGATCGTCGGGGAGGCGCAAGGCGCGCGCGGAGCGCTTCGCCTTCTCGGGTGTGGACGAGAGCGCGCCGGCGGTGAGCACGTAGCGCGCGTCGAGCGCCATGGCGTGGCGGTGGACCGCCCCGATGAAGGCGTCCTCGCCGCCGCCGACCATGCCGTAACGGAGCGGCCGGCTCATCCGTCGCTCCGCTCGAAGGCGGCGTCGAACGCGACGCCGGACGGCGCGAAGTCGATCGAGCGGCAGTACTCGGCCGACTCGCGTCCGCCGTGCACGCGGTCCATGCGCGCGTCCTCCCACTCCACCGACAGCGGTCCGTCGTAGCCGATGTCGTTGAGCGCGACGATGACCTCCTCGAAGTCGATGTCGCCGCGGCCGACGCTGCGGAAGTCCCAGTAGCGCCGCGCGTCGCCGAAGGAGGTGTGGCCGCCGAACACGCCGGCGCTGCCGTCGCCGCGACCCCACCAGGCGTCCTTCATGTGCACGTGCACGATGCGGTCGGCGAAGCGCCGGATGAAGCGCACGTAGTCGACGCCCTGGTAGCCGAGGTGCGACGGGTCGTAGTTGAACCCGAACGCCTTGTGGCCGTTCACGGCCTCGACCGCGCGCTCGGCGGAGGCGGTGTCGAAGGCGATCTCGGTGGGGTGGACCTCGAGGCCGAAGCGCACGCCGGCCTCGGCGTAGGCGTCGAGGATGGGCGTCCAGCGCATGGCGAAGTCCTCGAAGCCGGCGTCCCACACGGCCTGGGAGGTGGGCGGGAAGGCGTAGAGCGTGTGCCAGATCGACGAGCCGGTGAAGCCGTTGACGACCTGGAGCCCGAGCGCCGCGGCGGCCTGACCCGTGGCGATCATCTCGTCGGCGGCGCGCTGTTGGACGCCGGCGGGGTCACCGTCGCCCCACACCCGCTCCGGGAGGATGGCCTGATGCCGTTCGTCGATGCGGTCGCAGACCGCCTGCCCGACGAGGTGGTTGGAGATGGCGAAGAGCTCGAGGCCGTGCTCGGCCAGCAGGGCCTTGCGCTCCTCGGCGTAGCCGGCGTCGCCCAACACGCGGCGGACGTCGAGGTGGTCGCCCCAGCACGCCAGCTCGAGGCCGTCGTAGCCCATCTCGCGGGCGAGCGGCGCGAGCTCGGCGAGCGGCAGGTCGGCCCATTGGCCGGTGAAGAGGGTGACGGGTCGTGGCATGGTGCCTCCATCGGCCCCCGCTGTCGCGGGGACGGCGCGTGGGATGTGAACAGGATATGGCGCAGGACGAGGGGCGGCCATCGCTTCCGGCCGCCCCTGCGCATCCGTGGGCTTAGAAGGGGCTGTCCGGGAAGTAGTAGTCGGCGGCGTTCTCTTGCGTGATGAGCGGGCTGTCGAGGATGTAGGAGCCCAGGATCGGGATGTTGGAGACGAAGCGGAGGGCGGTGATCTCCATGGCCGTGGCGATCATGCCGGGCGGGTAGAGGACGTTGACGGGGACGAGGTCGTCACCCTGCATGACGCGGTAGATCATCTCCTTCATGCCGGCGCCGCCGACGACGAACATCTCGTCGGTCCGGCCGGCCTGCGCCAGCGCTTCGATGACGCCGAGGGCGATGTCGTCGTCCTGCGCCCATACCGCGTCGATCTCGGGGAAGCGGGTGAGGAAGTCCTGCATGACTTCGAAGCCGTCGTCGCGGTTCCAGTTGGCGTGGCGGCTGTCGAGGACGTTGATGTTCGTGCCTTCGATCTCCTCCATGAACGCGTCGACGCGCTGGTTGTCGATCACGGTCGGGATGCCGCGCAGCACGACGATGTTGCCCTCGCCGCCGAGGCGGTCGATGATGTACTCGGCCGAGACGCGACCCATGGCGTGGTTGTTGCCGGCCACGTAGACGTCCTCGATGCCCTCGCGCGCGAGGCCGCGGTCGACGACGGTCACGAAGATGCCCTGATCCTTGACGGCGGCGACGGGCTCGGTGAGCGGGTCGGACTCGAAGGGCAGGATGACGAGCGCGTCGATCTGGTGGATGGCGACGAGGTCCTCGAGGTCGTTCGCCTGCTCGGCGGCGCTGCCGGCCGTGCTGATGACGAACTGCAGGCTCGGGTACGCGGCTTCGAGGCGTGCCTTGGTCTCGGCGGCCCACCAGTTGACGCCGCCGGTCCAGCCGTGGGTGGCGGCGGGGATGGATACGCCGATGACGGTCTGCGCGAAGCCGAAGCCGGTCGCGAGCACGAGCGTGGCGAGCAGGATGCGAACCTTACGGGTCATGGTTCCTCCGATGCGGGGACGAGTGGTGCTGGCTCGTTGGCGTGCCGTCGATGTCGCGTAGGACCTTGCGATCACCTCCTTCGAGGGCCGGGCGTTCAGCGGCCGCTACGGCCGCGCTGTAGGAACACCGCGCCGATGATGATGAGTCCCTGCACGGCGCCATTCAGGTACTCGCTGATGGCGGTGGTGAGGTTGAGGACGTTGCCGATGAACGAGAGCAGGATGGCGCCCACCACCGTGCCCCAGATGTGGCCGGAGCCGCCCTTCAAGGCGGTGCCGCCGATGATGACGGCCGCGATCGCCTCGAGCTCCCAGAGGATCCCGGTCGAGCCCGACGCCGAGCCGAGGCGCGGCACGTAGAGGATGACGGCGATGGCGACGCACACGCCCTGGATCACGTAGGTGAGCGTGCGGATGCGGTCGACGCGCACCGCGGCGTAGCGCGCCACCTCGCGGTTCGAGCCGATCGCGCGGACGTAGCGCCCGAAGCGCGTGCGGTGGAGCAGGATCGCTCCGGTGATCGCGACGGCGGCGAAGACCCAGATGGGGATGGGCATCCCCAGGAACGTCCCGAAGAACACCGGGCGGTAGACACCGCGGATGGCGAAGTCGAGGGAGATCGTGCCGCCATCGGCGAGGTACGTCACGAGCGATCTGAAGATGCCCAGCGTGCCGAGCGTGACGATGAACGCCTCGATGCGTCCACGGGTGATGGTGATGCCGTTGGCGGCCCCTGCGAGCAGCCCGGCCACGAGCACCATGCCGACGCCGATGAGCACGACCATCAGTGGCGTCATGTCGCCCCGGACGAGGGCGTTCATCGTCAGGATCATCGCTCCCGCCAGGAACGCCGCCATCGAGCCGACCGACAGGTCGATGCCGCCGGCGATGATCACGAACGTCGCTCCCACGGCGATGATGCCGATGAACGCGGAGCGGGTGAGTACGTTGAAGATGTTCGTCGGCGTGAGGAACGCCGGGTGGATCATGGACCCGATCACGAGCAGCAGCGCCAGCCCGAGCAGCGGCGTGAGCGACTGCCAGGGGATGCGCGCCAGGCGCGTGCGCCAGGCGGGGACGGCGGCGGCCTCAGACCGCGCCATGCGCCGCCTCGGCCTCCGCTGGGTCACGTGGGCGCGGGCTTCCCTGCGTCCGGACGCCGGTCGCGTAGGCCATGATGGTCTCCTCCGTCATGTCGTCTCCTTCGACGATGGCGCTCACGCGCCCGTCGTACATCACGACCACCCGGTGCGCCACGCCGAGGAGCTCCGGCAGCTCGCTCGAGATGAGCACGATCGACTTGCCCGCCTCGAGCAGCTCGTTCACGTAGAAGTAGATCTGCCGCTTGGTGCCGATGTCGATCCCACGCGTGGGTTCGTCGAGGATCACCACGTCGGGCTCCGTCAGCATGAGCTTGGCGAGCACGAGCTTCTGCTGGTTGCCGCCCGAGAGGGCGTCGGCGGTCACGTCGAGCCGCGCCACGCGCACGTCGAAGCGCTTCACGGCCTCGTCGAGCGCGGCGCGCTCCTTGCGGACGTCGGTGAAGGGTCTGGCGAAGCGCTCGAGGGCCTGGAGCGTCAGGTTCTCTCTCAGGTTGCTCCGCCCGAGCAGCCCCTTGCCCTTGCGGTCCTCGGTCAGGTACGCGACACCGTCGTGCTTGGCATCCTCGGGATGGCGCCAGCGGACGACGCGGCCCTCCTTGCGGACGGTGCCGTGCGCGCTGCGTAGGCCGATGACGCCTTCGAACAGCTCCGTTCGTCCGGCGCCGACGAGCCCGGCGACGCCGAGCACCT
>SKWV01000170.1 GCA_007128755.1 Trueperaceae bacterium | reverse complement strand
GGGACGGGGAGTTCGCTCCCCGTCCCACCGCTTCCGACCACCATGCGCCGCCTGACCAGAGACCGTGTGACGGCACTGCTCATGCTGCTGCCGTCGTTGATCGTGCTGGCTATCTTCGTCTACGGGTTCATCGGGCAGACGTTCTACGTCTCGCTGACGAACTGGGGGCGTGATCCGATCCAGGCCCTCGCCCTGCGGCCCCAGCTCGAGTTCGTATGGTTCGAGAACTACGGCCGGCTCTTCTCCAGCGTGCTCGAGGCGCGCTTCCGCCAGGACCTCGTGAACCTGCTGTTCTTCACGGTCTTCTTCCTCGGTGGGTCGCTCCTGATCGGCCTGGTGCTGGCCATCGCCCTCGATCAAGGTGTCAAGGGTGAAGGCTTCTTCCGCACCGTGTTCCTGTTCCCGTTCGCGCTGTCGTTCATCGTGACGGGCACGGTCTGGCGCTGGATGCTGCAGCCGCAAGGCGGCGTCAACGTGCTGCCGACCGTCATCGGCCTGCCGCCGGGAGAGTTCACCTGGCTCACCTCGCGTGGGCGGATCTGGGAGTTCGACTGGCGGTCGATCCCCGACTTCACGGCGGCCGTGGTGGCGCTCGTCCTGGTGCTCGTGGCCGTGCAGGCCTGGAAGGGGTCACGGCGCGGTCGCGCCGCGGCGTACGCGGTCGCCGCGGCCCTGCTGATCGCGTGGGTGGCGAGCGGCACGCGCGGCGTCGAGCTACTTCCCTTCCCGGAGACGAAGGGCTTCAACCTGGCGCTCATCGGCATCATCATCGCCGCCGTCTGGCAGATGTCCGGGTACACCATGGCGCTCTACCTCGCGAGCCTGCGCGGGGTGCCCGAGGAGTTGCGGGAGAGCGCGCGCGTCGACGGCGCCACCGAGATCCAGGTCTACCGCCACGTCGTGTTCCCGCTGCTCGGACCGATCACGCTCTCGGCGATGATCATCCTCGGCCACATCAGCCTCAAGATCTTCGACCTCGTCTTCGCCATGACCGGCCCCGACCTGGCGACGACGAGCGTGCCGGCGCTGCTCATGTACATCCGCTCGTTCCGCGCCAACCAGTTCGCGGACGGCGCCGCCATCGCGATGGTCCTGCTGGTCATGGTGGCGACCGTGATCATCCCGTACCTGGTGACGAGCCTACGCGGCGAGGTGAGGCGATGACGAGGCGAACCCACTCCCGCACCGCGCGCGTGATCGTCTACGCGGTGCTCCTGCTGGCCACGGCGTTCTTCCTGCTCCCCGTCTACCTGGTGGTCGTGACCGCCTTCAAGGAGCCGGCGACCATCCGCCTCTCGACCGCCTGGCAGCTCCCCGAGTCGTGGCATTGGCAGAGCTTCGTGATCGCGTGGGACACGTTCTCTCCGAAGCTGCGCAACAGCATGATCCTGACCGTCTCCGCCACCGCCCTGGCGGCCATCCTCGGCTCCCTCAACGGGTACGTGCTGTCGAAGTGGCGCTTCCGCGGCGACAACATCGTCTTCCCGCTGATGCTCTTCGGGATGTTCATCCCCTACCAGTCGATCCTGATCCCGCTCTTCCAGTTCCTGCGCGACATCGGCCTCTACGGGTCGCTGCAGGGTCTCATCCTCACGCACGTCGTGTACGGGATCCCGATCACCACGTTGATCTTCCGGAACTTCTACGCCGAGATCCCCGACGAGATGCTCGAGGCGGGGAAGATCGACGGCGCCGGCTTCTTCGGGCTGTATTGGTGGGTCGTGTTCCCGCTGTCGATCTCCGGTTTCGTGGTCGTGGCCATCTGGCAGTTCACGCAGATCTGGAACGAGTTCCTGTTCGCCGTCACGCTCACGCGGCGCGCGACCGAACCGATCACGGTGGCGCTGGCCCAGCTCGCGGGCGGCGAGGCGGTGCGTTGGAACCTGCCGATGGCGGGCGCCATCCTGACGGCGCTGCCGACGCTCGTCATCTACATCATCCTGGGGCGGTACTTCATCCGGGGGCTGTTGGCGGGATCCGTCAAGGGGTGAGCCGACGAGGCGGCCTCGTGACGGGCGCTCGAAGATTCGCGTTCGTGAAGGAGGATGGCTCATGCACATGGCGCACCCCTACCTCAACTTCGACGGCACCACCGAGGAGGCGTTCCGGTACTACGCGCAGGTGTTCGGGATCGAGATCGCCGGCATCATGCGCTACCGGGACTTCGGCGACAACCCGATGGGCGTGCCCGACGACGAGCTCGACAAGGTCGCGCACGCCGCGCTCCCGCTCGGGAAGAACACGCTCATGGGGACCGACGTGCTGCGATCCGACGCCGGCGCCTTCACGGTCGGCACCAACGTCTACATCAGCCTCGACGCCGAGAGTTCCGACGAGGCGGATCGGCTGTTCGAGGGTCTCTCGGCCGGCGGTCGCGTCGAGATGGCGCTTCAGGAGACCGACTGGGCCGAGAAGTACGGCATGTGCACGGACAAGTTCGGCGTGCAGTGGATGGTGAACTACGAGGGCGGCAAGCGCTTCGCCCTCGGTCACGCCGACTGAGGCAGCGGCTGAGCCCACGGAGGCGTCGCGGCGGGTGGCCGCGATGCGCGGCCGGCCTCGGTCCCGACGACGAGGGGCCCTCGCCTCATGACGACGGGACGGCCGGGCCGTCAGGCTGCGGCCATGGCGGCGCCGTTCCCGAGGAGTGACGCGTCGGGAGCGCCGGAGCGCCGGGAGGGGACGATGCCGATGCCCGAGACGTCGATCGCCATCCGCCAGCGCGACCCCGGTGGTGCGCCTCGCGAGGCGCCCTGCGCGACGAGCCACGGGCGGCCGCGCCGGGGCGTGATCCCGTGGCGCGTCCTCGCCACCGCGTTCGTCGCGCTGCTCGCGCTGGCGTCGTTCGCGACCGCCCACCCCGACGGCGTCGTCGTCGACGGCCGGCTGCACCTCGGTCCCGGTGAGCAGGTCGTCTTCCCGATGGCCGTGCACTACCATCGCCTGGTCGCGACCTACCGGCTGGACGGCGCCGCGTCCGTGCTCCTCGAGGTGGTGGCGGGCGCCGACGCTTCGGCGGGCGCCGTCGTCTACCGGACGTCGCTCGACGGGAGCGGGCGGCTCCACCACCTGATCGAGTGCTGCCTCCACGTCGACTTCAGCGACTACAGGCTCGTCGTGCGCAACGACGGCGCCCTCCCGGCGCGGCTCGACCTGCGCGCCTGGATCGTGCACGACGAGTTCGCCGTCGTCGCCTACGCGGCCGAGCCTGGCGCGGTCGAGGTGCCGGGGGCGCTCTTCCTGGGGCTGGGCGTCGCTGCGACGCTCGCTGGGGCCCGTGCGCGACGGCGGCGCGATGGGCCCGGCGGCACCGCGTCGTCGGCAGCCGCTGCCGTGGCGGCCCGCGCGTACCGGTGGAGCCTCGGCACCTTCCTCGCAGCCGTGGCCGTCGCGGTGGTGCTGGGCGCCGCGGGCGCCGTGCGCTACGGCGCGGGCTTCGTCGGCGGGATGGTGGCGATCATGGCCGACGTCCCCGTCCCGGGCGGGCCGTTCGGCTCGCGGGCGGCGTTCCTGATGGGCCTGCTCCTGCTGGCGTGGATCGTCTCGGTGGCGCTGTGGATCGTGGCCGTGCGTCGCGGGCCGGTGCCGACCGACGCGCGCGTGGTGCGACTCGGCGTCGTGCTCGCAATCGTCCACCTCGGCGGCGGCCTGGCGCTGGCCTGGAGCTACGGCGCCTGGCTCGTGCCGATGGGATTGGGCCTGGTCCTGGCGGCGCCGCTGGCCGCGAGTGCGGCCGGCCTGTGGCGCGCGGGGCGCCAGCCGGCCCCGGCGGTGACGCCCGCTCCTTGAGTTCCCGACGGGCACGGACATCCGTCGCTGCGCGCCGCGATACCGTCGTGCATGTCGCGTCACGCCAAGGACGAACCGCACGCCTGGACGTATCCGCCCTCACCGCGAGGCGACGTGGTGGACACCTACCACGGCACCGCCGTGCCCGATCCCTACCGCTCCCTCGAAGCCGACGACGCGCCCGACACGCTGGCGTGGCTCGCCGCACAACGGGCGCTGACCGAGGCCCACCTGACGCGTCTGCCGGAGCGCGAGGCGTTCCGCCGGCGCCTCGCCGAGCTCTGGGACTTCGCGCGCGCCACGCCTCCGGAACGGCGCGGCGACTGGCTCTTCTTCCAGCGCAACGACGGCCTGCAGAACCAGCCGGTCCTCTACCGCCAGCCGCTCGCCGGCGACGGGGAGCCGGAGGTGGTGCTCGACCCGAACACGCTGAGCGCCGACGGCACCACCGCCCTCGTCTCCACCAGCCTCAGCGACGACGGCCGCTACCTGGCGTACAACCTCGCCGAAGGCGGTAGCGACTGGCAGGTCGT
>SKWV01000011.1 GCA_007128755.1 Trueperaceae bacterium | reverse complement strand
CCTCGGCGAGCGCCGTGAGCGCCGCGAGGCTGGCGGAGTTGTCGCCGATGCCCGGCGCCGCCCAGGTGCCGTCGGGGCGCTCGCGCACGGTGACGTCCGTGCCGGCCCCGAACACCGTATCGAGGTGGGCGGCCAGCACGACGCGCGGCCCGCTCCCACCGGGCACCTCGGCCACGACGTTGCCGACGCCGTCGAGGCGCGCCTCGAGCCCCAGGGCGCGCCAGAGCTCGGCCACGACGGCCGCGCGCTCGTCCTCGGCGAACGGCGGCGCCGCGACCTCCGTGATCGTCCGGAGGAGCGTCCTGGCTCGGTCGCCCCAGCGCTGCGGCGCGACCGGACCGACGCGCTCCGGCGGCAGCCGTCCGTCGTTCACCGCATGTCGCCGTCGGGCTCGAGCGTCGCGATCCCCTCGCGCAGCGCGTAGAGCGCCGCCTGCGTGCGGTTGTTGAGACGCAGCTTGGAGAAGATCTCCGAGAGTCGGTTGCGCACCGTCTTCTCCGACACGCCCAGGCCATCGGCGATCTCCTGGTTCGACGACCCCTGGGCGACGAGGCGCAGGATGTCCTCCTCGCGCTCGGTGAGCTCCGAGATCGCGTGCTCCGGGTGGCGAGGCAGGTCGCCGTAGCGGCGAAACTCGTCGAGCACGCTGGCCGCCATCTCGGCCGACAGCAGGGTCTCCCCCGCGGCGACGCGCTTGATGGCGTCGATGAGGTCGTCGGCGTCGGCGTCCTTGAGCAGGTAGCCGCGCGCGCCGACCTTGATGGCCTCGAACACGTAGCGGTCCTGCCGGTACATGGTCAGGATGATGACCTTCGCCTCCGGCCGCTCGGAGAGGATGGCCTTCGTCGCGGCGACGCCGTCGAGATCGGGCATCTGGATGTCCATCACGATGACGTCGGGCTTGGTGTCGAGCGCGTAGCGGATGGCGTCACGGCCGGTGGCGGCTTCGCCGATCACCCTGAGACCCTCCTCGGTCTCGAGGATGCGACGCAGCCCCTGGCGGAACATGGCGTGGTCGTCGCAGAGAAGGATCCGGGTCATGGTCATGCCGCATGCTACCCCTCATGAGGCCCTCGAGGTGATACGGTGGCGTCGAAAGGCGTCCGCGGGACCCGGGTGCACGGCGGGCCGCGCTCTTCCGGGAGCGCGGTCGGTCGCGCCCGGGTTGGCTGCGGGCGCCTTTCCAGGCGGAGCGTCATGACGATGACGCCGCCCACGAGGAGGTTCTCATGGCGCACCCCAAGGCCGCGCTCATCGAGCGCGTGCAGGCCGAAGGCCGCGGCAAGCCGCAGTTCGACACGCAACGCAGCGGCCCCGACCACGAACCGGTCTTCACGAGTCACGCCACCATCCAAGGCACGTCGTACGGCACCGGCGAGGGCGGCAACAAGCGCGACGCCGAGCGGCGCGCCGCCGAGGCCGCCCTCAAGGCGCTCGACGAGGCCGCGCTCGCGACCTCGAGCGTGGTCGCCCCGAACGGCGAGCCGTTCGAGGGCCCCTGGCCGGTGTTCGAGCAGGTCTTGGCCGCCTCGCTCCAGGTGGCGAACGACCGCGTGGCCCGTGAGCTCCGGGGAGAGGCCGCGCTCGAGGCCGTCCACGCGTTCGCGCTGCGGCTCTACAAGGGTGCGCTCGAGGACCTCGGGGAGGTCGTCGAAGAGGACGCGTAGGCGCGGCGGACGACGTGCGGGCGAGCGGGCGCGGGCGGCGTTCCGGCACGCCCGCACGAGTCAGCGCTACGCGCTCAGGGCTGCATGCTCAGGGCTGCTCGCTCAGCACCCTGGCGGCCCGCTCGATGCGCTTCAGGTCCTCGGCCGCCTTCTCCTTCACGAGCATGGTCAGCATGGTGTCGCTCACCTCGAGCTCGCCCGGCCCGCGAGCGACCACGAGGTCGACCATCTTCGAGGCGAACGCCCGCAGCGGCGTCTCCATCGCGATCCCCTCGACCTCGTCCGGCGTGGCGGGACGGACCTCGATGAGGTCGGCGTCGAGCCCGCTGCGATCGCCCCGCACCACCACGACCACCCGAGCGTGCTCGGTGACCACGAGGTAGCGTTCCGTCGCCCTCGTCACTCGCTGGCTTCGTCGAGAAACTGCTGCAGCCGCGGCAGGTGCACCGTGATCGGAGCCCGCCGACGCTTCACCGCGCCGTACTCAAGGAGCCTGGCGAGGCAGTGGCTCACGGTCTCGCGCGTGGCGCCGATCATCTTGGCGAGGTCCTGCTGCGTGAGGTTCAGGTCGATGACGGTGCCGCGCTCGCCGTCGACGCCGAAATCCTTGGCGAGGCGCACGAGGAGGTTGGCGAGCCGGCCGGGCGCGTCGAACGCGCCGACCTCGGCCTGCCACTGTTGAGCCTGCCAGAGCCGGGTCGACATGACCTGGATGAACTTCATCGCGATCCGAGGCTGCTGCTGCAGCAGCCGCTGGAAGTCGCCCTCCGGCATCACGATCAGCGTCGTGTCGACGACGGCCTCGGCCTGGTTCGGCCGACGCTCACTCGCCAGCAGCAGCAGCTCACCGAAGATGTCGTACTGCCCGAGCAGGCCCAGGATCATCTCCTTGCCGTTCGGGAAGTACATGGAGATCTTGACCATGCCTTCGCGCACGAAGTACAGCGCGTCGGCGGGGTCTTCCATGTGGTAGATGATCTCGCCCGCCGCGAAGCGCTTGTAGGGCGTGATCCTCGAGAGCTCCTCGAGTTCACTCGCGGCGAGGTCCTCGAACAGCTGCGTGTTCTTCAGATGCCATACGAGGCTTGGATACTCTTGCATCTCCGCCAGTGTAGCCCACCGCGGCACGGGTGCGTCTAGGTGGCCGCCGAACATGCCGCGGACGGCGGGCGCCGCACGCCGTCCGCCCGCGGCAGTCGCACCGGCGTCACTCCGCGTCGGCCTGCGGCTCGGCGAACGCCTCGATGAGCGCGATCGTCTCGAGGTAGGCGGCGACGTCGGTGAAGTCCTCGAGGCGGTAACCGCCCACGAAGACCGTCGGGGTGCCCGAGAGCTGCAGGTCGACGCTGGCGCCGAACGCCCGCTCGACCGTGTCGCGCCGGGCGTCCTCGGCGAGGCACGTCGCGACCGCCTCGGGATCGAGGCCGACGCCGTCCGCGAGCCCGACGAAGTAGTCGTCGGGATCCGCCAGGCGCGACCATGCCGCTTGACCCTCGTAGAGGGCGTCGCGGTAGCGCCAGAACGCCCCGTCGTCGTCGGGCGCGGCGTCGGCCGCGCACTCGCTCGCCTCCGCCGCGCGCATGGAGTTGGCGTGGACCGAGCGTAGTGGGAAGTGGTGATACTCGAAGCGCACGTCGCCGCGGGCGAGGAGGCGCTCCTTGATCGTCGGCAGCACCTGCTCCGCGTAGCGCTTGCAGAAGGGGCATTGGAAGTCGCTGAACTCGCGCACGACGATGGGGGCGTCGCGCGGGCCGACCACGTGGCGAGCGGGCGGGAAGGCGCCCTCGTCGACCTCCGCGAGCGCGATCCGGAACCCGACCGTGTACGGCGCCCCCTCGCCGCGCACGTCGAGCATCAGGTGGTAGCGCCCGATGCCGACGATCGAGGGGCCGCGCCCGGCCAATCCGGCCGTATGCGTGCGCAGGAACTCCACCACGGGCCCCTCGATGGCGGCGCCGAGGCCGGTGCCGAGGGCGATGGCGGCTGCCACCTCGGCCCGCGCGGGATCGCTCGCATCGGGGTCGCCGAACGCCGCCTCGCCGCGCACGGCGAAGAGCACCTCACCACGCGTCTCCAGCTCGAGCCGGACGCCGCTCGCGGTCTCGAGGACGTCGCCATCGCGCGCCTCGGCGTCGACGCCCAAGGCGCCGTAGAAGCCCGCGTGCGGCAGGCCGATCTGGGCGCCGGCGACGCCGACGAGCGTCAGCAGCGCCAGCGTGAGCGCGATGGTCGACCATCGTCTGGTGTCGTGTCGGGTCATGAACCGCTCCTCTCGGCCGAGCCCGTGGGCGGCTCGGCCAACGGTACGGGACGTGCTCCCGTCACCGCCAGCAACTCGTCGGTCGTGATCTCGAGCAGGGCCTCGCGCGAGCCACCGCCCCCGAACACCACGCGACCGGGCAGCACCCGGTCGCGGTCGATGACGGTCTCGAGCGCGCGGCGATGCCCGAACGGCGGCATCGCGCCGACGACGAACCCGGTGATGGCGAGCGCCTCGTCGGCGTCGGCGAGGCGGATCGCGCGGCGCGACACCCCGAACGCCCGCGCCAGCGCCGGATAGGGCACGCGGTCCTCGCCGGCCGCCACCACCAGCCGCGGCTCGCCCTCGACCAGGAACACGAGGCTCTTCAGGATGGCGTCAACCGGGACCCCCAATGCCGCTGCCGCGGTCGGCACGG
>SKWV01000363.1 GCA_007128755.1 Trueperaceae bacterium | reverse complement strand
GCCCAGGCGGCGGCGCACCTGAGCGTCGACGTCCAGGCGCTGGGCGCCGACATGTACGCCTTCTCGGGCCACAAGGTCGGCGGGCCCACCGGCATCGGGGTGCTGTGGGTGCGCGAGGAGCTGCTGGCGTCGTGGCCGCCGTTCATGGGCGGCGGCGAGATGATCCGCAAGGTGAGGGTCGACTCGAGCACCTACGCCGACATCCCGATGCGCTTCGAGGCCGGCACGCCCGCCATCGCGGAGGCCATCGCGCTCCATGCCGCCCTCGACTACCTCGACGACGTCGGCCTCGACGCGATCTGGGAGCACGACCGGGCGCTCGGGCGCCACGCCATCGAGCGGCTGCGTGCGATCGACGGTGTGACGCTCTACGGCCCGGAGGGCGACGACCGCGGTGGCATCGTGCCCTTCAACGTCGATGGCGTCCACCCCCACGACGTCTCCAGCGCCCTCGACGCCAAGGGGATCGCGGTCCGCGCGGGCCACCACTGCGCTCAGCCACTCATGGCGGCGCTCGGTATCCAGAGCAGCGCCCGCGCGAGCTTCTGGCTCCACACGACCGAGGACGAGATCGACCAGTTCGCCGACGCGCTCCAGAGCGTCCGCGACTTCTTCGCGGTCGGGGCCTGAGCGTGGGCTTCATGGAGCAGCTCTACCGCGACGCCGTGCTCGACCACGCTCGCCGCCCGCGCAACCGCGGTCCGCTCGATCCGGTATCGGTGTCGCAGGAGGGGCTCAACCCCTCGTGTGGCGACGAGATCGAGGTGCACCTCTACGTCGAGGAGGGCCTCGTGCGCGCCGCCTCGTTCACGGGCGAGGGCTGCGCCATCAGCCAGGCCTCGGCCAGCATGATGACGGAGCTGGTGCGGGGGCGGCCGCTGGCCGAGGCACGCGAGCTCATCGCGCGCTTCAAGGCGATGATCCACGGTGAGGGGGCGCATCCGTCGCTGGGCGACGCCGCGGTCCTCGAGGGCGTGAGCAAGCTCCACGCCCGCGTGAAGTGCGCGACGTTGGCGTGGGTGACGTTGGACGAGGCGCTCGACACGCTGCGCGCCGCGCAGGCGGATCAGTCCGAGCTCGGTCCCGAGTCGGTCCCTCCGTCGGCTGGTTCGGCCGACGATACCGGCTGACGAGCGCCACGGCGCTCCGCGGCGATCTCGTCGGCCTCGACCTCGCGGCGCGCGGCGGCCACCGTCGCCTTGAGCGCCGCGATGACGTCTTCGCCGTCCTCGTCGGCCCCGCTCAGGCGACGGTTCGCGGGCTTCGCGTCGAGCGCCGACAAGAAGGCGGTGAGCTGACCGCGCAGCTGCTCGCGCACGAGGGCCTGGGCATGATCGAGCCGCGCCAGCTCGGAGCGCGCCGCATCGAGCTCGTTGGCGGCGTTCCGGAGCATCTCGATGCGCTCGTGCTTCGCCTGACGCAGCACGAGCGACGCCTCGCGTCGGGCCTGCTCCTTGATCTCGTTGCCGATCCGTTCCGCGGCCACGACCGTGCGCTTGAGCTCCGCCTCGGTCGCCCGCAGCGCCTCGATCTCCGTGTCCTGCTGCGCCACCGTCCGACGGAGCGTCTGCAGCTCCTGGAGGATCGACTCGCTCTCGAGCGCCACGCGCTCCAGGAACTCCTTGACCTGCCGGGGGCGGTAGCCCATGGCGGCCCGTTCGAACTCCATGTGGCGGATGTCGAGCGGCGAGAGCTTCACGAGCGCAAGGTCCCTCCAGCGAACCGCCGGCGCATCAGCCCGGCCCGGGTTCGAACAGCGCGGAGCCGACGCGCACCAGCGTCGCTCCCTCTTCGACGGCGACCTCGAGATCGCCGCTCATGCCCATCGACAGCGCGGGCACGCCGAGCCTATCACGCAGCCTGCGGGCCTCACGGAAGACGCTCCGTGCCTCCTCCGGGTCGTCGTGGTACGGCGCGATCGTCATCACCCCGTCCACCCGCACGTGCGGCATGTCGCCCGTCGCGGCCAGCAGGTCGGCGGCGTCGGCGGGCGCCACACCGTACTTGCTCGCCTCGCGGGCGACGTTCACCTGGATGAGGACGGCGAAGACGTGCGCATGCCGCGCGCCCTCGGCCTCGAGCGCCTCGGCGAGCCGCAGGCTGTCGAGCGAGTGGATGAGCGCGAAAGGGCGGCAGTAGCGCACCTTGTTGCGCTGGAGGTGCCCGACCAAGTGCCACGTGACGTCCGACGGCAGGTGTTCGTGCTTGTCGCGCCACTCCTGCAGCCGGTTCTCGCCCAGGACCTTGTGACCCCCGTCCACGAGGACGCGCCGCACCGTCTCGGGCTCGCGTCCCTTGGTGACGGCTACCAGCGTCACCTCGTGCGGGTCGCGTCCGGAGCGCGCGCAGGCCGCGGCGATCCGCTCCTCGACGCGGGCGAGGCCGCCCTGCCGCGCCCCGTGGCGCTCGTCAGAGATGAGGAAGCACCGCCCTCACGAGCGACCGGAACCCCGCGCCGGCCTCGGCCGCCACGCGCAGGACCTCGTCGCCGGTCGCGTGGTGCACGCTCTCGGGCACGGCCATGTCGGTGATGGCGGAGAGCCCCAGCACGCGCAGGCCCAGGTGGCGCGCCATCGCCACCTCGTGCACGGTCGACATGCCGATGGCGTCCGCCCCCCACGTCCGGTACGCCCGCAGCTCGGCGCGGGTGGCGTAGGTGGGCCCCGCGACGGCGAGGTAGACGCCCTCGCGCAGCGTGAGCCCGAGCCGGCGGGCCGTGTGGCGAGCGAGGTCGAGGTAGTCGGGGTCGTAGGCGTCGAACATCACCGTGAAGCGCTCGCCGACGCCGTCGTGCGGCCCCGTGAGGGCCCACGAGCCGCTGGCGTTGATGAGGTCGAGCTGCAGCATCAGGTCGCCCGCACACCACTGCGGCACGAGGGCGCCGCAGGCGTTGGAGACGACGAGCGAGCGCGCGCCGAGCGCCTCCATCACGCGTACGGGGAAGGCACAGGTGGCGGCGTCGTACCCCTCGTAGACGTGGAGCCTCCCCTGCAGCGCCACCACGGAGCGACCGTCGAGCCGCCCCACGACCATGCGGCCGGCGTGGCCGGGCGCGGTGCTCGCGGCCATCCCCGGGATGTCGGCGAAGGGGAGCGAGACGCTCGACTCGATCTCGTCGGCGAGCGGCCCGAGGCCGGAACCGAGCACCAGGGCGATGTCGGCGCGCTCCGCCCCCGCCGCGCGCAGCGCGTCGGCGGCTCGGTGCGCCAGGAGGGGCCAGTCGCGGGAGGCGGTCGCGGGCGTCGCAGCGTTCATCCCCTCATCATAGGCGAAGCCGGCCACCCCCCTCATGGTGCTCGGGCTGCCCCGACGTCCCTCCCAGAGCGCTCTCATCGGCTCAGGTACACTGCTACATGCCGTTTCGCAGCTCACTCGTCGCCCTAGGCCTGCTGGTCGTGATGGCGGCGTCCTCCGCCGCCTCCGCCCAAGTCGCCCCCGTCATCTCCGGCCCCCTCGTCGAGGTTCGCGTCGACGGCACGACCGTCTACAACGACATCGTCAGGACCATCATCGCCGCGCGCCCCGGCACCCCGGCGGAGCGCGTCGACCTCGAGGCCGAACGCAACCGCGTCTACGCGCTCGGGACCTTCGAGGAGGTCACGGTGAGCCTCGAAGACCGCGGAGCGGGACCGGTGCTCGCCGTGCGCGTGCGTGAGAACCCGCGCATCGCCGAGGTCGAGATCATCGGCGTCGAGCGGCTCGACGCGCCGGCGATCCGCAGTGCGATCATCGAGGAACACACGCTCTCGCCGACGCGCACGCTCAACACGAACCGGGCCGAGGCGGCCATCACGACCATCCAGCGCATCTACCGCAGCGTCGGCATGCCGTTCGACGTCGCGGTGGTGCTCGACGTGATCCCCGACCGCACCGCCGAGACGGCCGAAGACGGCCGCACGCCCGTCCGGTTGATCTACCTCGTCGACGAGCGCGCTCCCCTCGAGCGCATCGACTTCGGGCCTTCCGAGGTGCTCTCGGAGGAGGAGCTGCAGGCGATCTTCGGGCCGCTCGAACGCGCCGACACCCTCGATCTCGCTTCCTACACGCAGGCCGTCGACTTCGTGGCGCGGCGTTACGCCGAGGAGGGGTATCGCCAGAGCGGCGTGGACCTCGAGCGCACCCGGTTGGAGGCCGGTACGCTCACCGTCCGGTTCCTCGAGTTGCGCATCGTGTCGCTCAACACCACCGCCCTGGGCATCGACTCGGGCGACCTCAGCCTGGCGCCGGGCGACCTCTTCAACTACGACGTGCTGCTCGAGGACGTGCGGCGGCTCGCGGCCGGGCGCTCCGCCGACGTGCGGGTCGTGGCCGACGTCTCCGCGACCGGAGGGGTG
Organism: Trueperaceae bacterium; assembly: GCA_007128755.1. GTDB lineage: Bacteria > Deinococcota > Deinococci > Deinococcales > Trueperaceae > SKWV01. Next base: position 17 of record SKWV01000363.1, on the reverse strand, counting down.
CGCGTGACGTTCGTGCT
>SKWV01000362.1 GCA_007128755.1 Trueperaceae bacterium | reverse complement strand
GGCCTCCGCATCCTCGCCTTCGTCGAGTCGGGACTCGGGTTCGCGCTGCTCACCGGCATCGTCACCTACCTGATCAGCATCGTGACCGGCGTGGCTGCTCGGAACGCGCTCGCGGTCCGGCTCGACGGCGAGAGCGGGGGGACCGGCGATGGCACCGAGCTCGTCGCCCGATGCGTGGAGTACGAGAGCGTCGGCGACCTCAGGAGCCGCCTGCAGAGCCTGCTGAGCGAGGTCCATCACGTGCAGGAGAAGATGCGCCAGTTCCCCATGCTCGAGCTCTACCAGCGCTCTCGCAGCGCACAGCGCGACCCGGACAGGATGCTGGCGACCTTCGTCGACGCTGCGCTGGCGTCTCGCATCGTGGCATCGGAGGAGGGGATGCAGCGCCTTCGCCCGATCGCCGAGGAGATGCAGGCGTCGGCTGAGCAGCTCATGGACGCCGTGGCGACGCACCACATGCGCCGGAACGTCCACGAAGCGCTGCGGGAGGCGACGATTCACGACGACGACCGCGCGCGCGTCGAGCGGATACGGGCCGTGCTCTCGGAGCGCTTGCGAAGCGACTTCGTGGCGCTCGCCGGAGAGGACGCGGGAGTCCACCAGCTCGCCTCACGCTCACGCGTCTTCTTCGACGAGCTCGACCACGTCACCGGCTGGCGCATGGAGCGCTGATGCGTGACGCACGCACGTTCTGATTCTCGGACCTAAAGGGGGACGTTTGACTCCCCTGGCGCGGCGGTGGCTCTGGAACACTGGCCGAATGCCAGGGTGCACCGTCGCCCGCTCCGCCGAGTGGCGCCACCCAGCCTTGACTGCCTCGTCACGATCCATCAGGCACATCACCGAGCACGTGCGCGATCGACGAACTCGCCGCGCCGAACCGAAGGGGTACGCATGAACGTCTGCCGCATCAAGACCACCACCCTCGCCCTCGTCACGATCTTCGCGATCGGCGCCTCCGCCGCCCTCCTCGCCGGGGGCTCGGGCGCCTCCGCCGTGGCCGGCGAGGCCGTCGCCACGTCGCAAGCGAACGCCGACGCCGCAACGCACGCGTTCGGGCACGCGGGCGGGAGTCACGCCGCGATCGTCGACGGCTTCCTGAGCGCCTACACGGGAGGCACGGTGCCGCAGGGCGAAGCGACCGGCGAGGTGCGCGAGTTCACGCTCGAGGTGCACCAGATCATGACCGAGATCGCTCCCGGGGTCGAGGTCGAGCAGTGGGCCTTCGGTTTCCCCGGGGAGACCCCGAGCGTCCCCGGCCCCGAGATCCGCGTGCAGGAGGGGGACCTCGTTCGGATCACGCTCGACAACACGCACACACAGCCGCACACCCTGCACTTCCACGGCATCATCAGCGTCGCGCAGATGCACGACGGCGTGCCGCACGTCTCGCTCCAGGTGATGCCGGGCGAGTCCTACACCTACGAGTTCGTCGCCGCCAACCCCGGCACGCACGCCTACCACTGCCACGTCGACACGTTCACGCACCACGACTACGGCATGTACGGGGCACTCATCATCGAACCCAAGGACGAACGCGTCGTCTGGGACCTCGACGTCACCCTCATCCTCGACGAGTGGGACTCGCGGCAGACGTCGAGCAACGCCGTTCACGACCCGTCGTACGACTACTTCCTCATCAACGGTCTGGCGTTCCCGCTGGTACCGGACCTGGAGATCGGTGAGGACGAGGTGGCGCTGCTGCGGTTCATCAACATGGGCTACGAGTCCCACGCCATGCACCTGCACGGCTCGAACTTCCTCGTCACCCACAAGGACGGCTACCCGCTGAGCGCGCCGTACCAGGCCGACACGCTGCACGTCGCCCCCGGCGAGCGCTACCACGTGCTCCTCAAGGGTCGCGACGGCGCGTTCCCGTTCCACGACCACATGCTGCAGTACGTGCTGAACGCCGGCGTGTACCCGGGCGGGATGCACCTGATGGTGACGGGCGGCGCCGAGCGCGACGCGCATGGCGCCGTGGTCGAGGCCGCACACGACCAGCATGCTCACGCCGAGGCGCCCGCGACCGAGGACCTGCCGCTGCTGGGCGACACCGAGATGGACATCGTCGACTTCGCCTTCGAGCAGAGCGTCATCCGCGTCGCGGCCGGCTCGACCGTGACGTGGACCAACCGTGACCAGGCGCCCCACACCGTGACCTCCGGCCGCCCCGGCGACGCTCCCGAGAGCCGCGCGTTCGACTCCACCGGCATGGCCGACGGCGGCATGCAGATGATGATGCAGGGCGACTCCTGGTCGTTCACCTTCGACGAGCCCGGCGAGTACGAGTACTTCTGCCTCCCGCACACGAACATGGTCGCGACGATCATCGTCGAGTAGGTCGTTGAGCCGGTGCGCGGATCGGCCGACGACCCTTGCGGCGCTCGACCGCTCGAGCATGCGGACTGGGCGACCTCTCGCCTCTGAGGAGGTGCTAGCGTGGAGGCGACAGGGCGACCGTCGGGACGGTCCCGCGGTCGTGCGGCACATCGGAACGGTAGGTGAGGAATGACGACGATCCGTTTCGCACCTCTCATAGCGGCCTTGGCGCTCGTCTTCGTGCTCGCTGCCTGTGGCTCTGCGCCCCCCCAATTGCCGATCGACGACACGCCACCGCCGATCGACGACACGCCACCACCTCCCATCGACGACACGCCGCCACCCATCGACGACGATCCCGGAACGGGCGCAGCCATCACGAAGATCGGGCTGATCGATCTCGCGGCGTCCGATACCGGCTTCGGCCTTCCGCAGATCCTTGGCTCGGGAGTGTTCTTCGGAACGAACGTCGCGATTCCCGTGGACGAGCTCCAGAGCCCGTACGCCGACATGGTGGGGATGTGTGAGGTATCGGGTCCGCCGAGTGATCCGGGCGACGTCGACATCCCGAGCTTGCCCGGGGACATCTTCATCGCCTTCCTCGACGGCGGTGACGCGTTGACGGTGAACCGTGACGGCATGCCTTTCGCGACGTTGGAGCGGGAGACCGCGACGTTCGACGGCGACACGATCATCGTCTATGCCATCGTCGAGGACCTCGAAGGAGCGCTCCCCGAGGGCCTGACCGCGACGGTGCCTGGTGGCGACCAGTTTCCCGCCTTCACGAACGAGGCCTTCCCATCGGTCGGCACCTTCGCCCTCACGGCCCCGGCCTCGGGAGCGACGATCGACCCCGACACGGTGTTCGCGTGGGAACCCTCGGGCACGAGTCACGCCTTCGTCACGATCATGGTCGTCGGCAGCGACCTCGCGACGTTCGTGACGTGCGTCGCGAGCGACGCGGACGGCTCGCTGGCGTTCTCGCCGGCCGTCAAGGCCGAGCTCGGTGTCGAGTTCGCGGGTTCGCTGCAGTTGGTCGAGCGCGCAGCGGTGCGTGTGGCCACGCATGCTTCGGAAGGCGCGGCGCTCATCCTCATGGCCAGGAGCTCGACGATGTCGCCGTTCCTGGGCTTCCCTGAGGATCCGGGCTTCGAGCTCCCCGACCTCCCGTAGCGCTCGTGCGGCGTCGTGCGGTTCGATGACGCCGATGCCGCCGTCACGATGACGCCCGAGCCGCCGTCATCGTGACGGCGCTCGGTAGCACCGGATCTCCGGCCCATGGACCGGGGGTCCGCTGCGTCGTCGCCTCACGAATCGCGCGCCAGGCGGCGTCGGCGCCCGGCGGGTTCCTCCATGACGCGAACGCACGGCAGGTGCAGCAGAACGTATAGTGTCGATCTGTCGGCAGCTTCCGCCGGCACCCAACCCACCGCAACGCGCTCCCAGGAGCGCCCTGCTTCACACTCCGCGTCCGGATCTCTCCGGCCCCGCCCCGGCCGGGTGGGTCCGCTGCTCCTCACAGCACGTCCGGCGCCCGCCCGCCCGCGCCGTACGCGCACCGTAGGAGACCCATGATCCGGACGCTCGACCCCGCACGCATCAAGACCGAATGGTTCAGCAACATCCGCGGCGACCTGCTGTCGGGCCTCGTGGTGGCGCTCGCGCTCATCCCCGAGGCGATCGGCTTCTCGATCGTCGCCGGCGTCGATCCCAAGGTCGGCCTCTACGCCAGCTTCAGCATCGCCGTGGTCACGGCCTTCGTCGGCGGGCGCCCCGCCATGATCAGTGGGGCCACCGCCGCCATGGCGCTGCTCATGATCACGCTGGTGCGCGACCACGGGCTGGAGTACCTGTTCGCCGCGACCGTCGTCACGGGCCTGATCCAGGTCGTCTTCGGGATCGCGAAACTCGGCCGCTACATGCGCTTCGTGCCCAAGAGCGTGATGATCGGCTTCGTGAACGCGCTCGCCATCATGATCTTCCTGGCGCAGCTCGAGCACTTCCAGGGCGCCGGGTTCGGCGTGATCGCGCTCGTG
>SKWV01000097.1 GCA_007128755.1 Trueperaceae bacterium | reverse complement strand
CTCGTGCTGCTCGCGGTGCTGATCGATCGCAGCCGCGTGGAGATCTCGCGCTGGCTGCTGGCGGCGCTCGCGGTCGCCGTGCCGCTCAGCGCGCACCTGCTGTTCCCGACCCCCGAGTCCGACCTGCTCGCGGGAGCCCTCACGGCGCTGGTGCTCGGACCGATGCTGCTTCGCCATCGCACCGACGGGCACGTGATCGGCCGCATCGTGGTGACGATCATCGGCCTGGTGCTGGTCTTCACCGTGCTCGTCGCGTCGAGCGAGATGCTCCCCGAGGAGATCAAGCGTGACCCGTACGGCGGCTACGCGCGCTACCTCGTCCTCGGCCTCACCGGGACGCTCGTGGCGCCGTGGATGGGCCGGGTGTTCGGCCTGGTCCCGCAGCCGCCGCCACGCTCGCGACCGCGTCCCCGACCACTACCCCAGCCCTGGCGGTGAGGCGCTATCGCCTCACGATCGAGTACGACGGGAGTGGCTTCGCCGGCTGGCAGCAGCAGCCGGAAGGGCAGCGGACGGTGCAGGGCGCGATCCAGGAGGCGTTCGCCGCGCTCCCCGGCCGGCACGCCAAGGTGCACGCGGCGGGCCGCACCGACACGGGCGTCCACGCCATCGCCATGGTGGCCCACGTCGACAGCGACGTGGCGATCGCCCCCGCCAAGCTGCGACTCGCCCTCAACGCCCACCTCCCGCGCGACGTGGTCGTCTTGGACGTCGCCCTCGCCGCCGACACGTTCGAGGCGCAGTACGATTGTCGGTACCGCCGCTACCTGTACCGGATGAAGGTCGTGCGCGACGATCCGCGCGGCATCGCGCTCGATCGCCAGCGCGTGCTCGCGGTGCACCGGCACCTCGATGTGGACGCGATGCAGGCGGCTGCCGCCGCGGCCGTCGGGGAGCACGACTTCGGCGCGTTCGCCACGCGCGAGACACGCAGCACGGTGCGGACCGTCAGGCTCTGCGAGGTGCGCCGCGCCGGCCGGGAGCTGCACCTCCACGTCGCCGCCGACGGTTTCCTGCGCACCATGGTCCGGACGCTGGTGGGGACCCTGCTCTGGGTCGGCTACGGCCGGCTGACGCCGACGGCCTTCGCGGCCGTGATCGCGACCGGCGACCGGCGCCGGGCGGGGCCGACGGTGCCCGCACACGGGCTCTACTTCGTCGAGGCCGGCTACGAGCCGTGGGATGCGGCGCGGTCGGAGGCGACCCTGCTCGAGCCGGGGGCGAACGGCCCGTGGCACTGAGCGCCACGGGCCGGCGGCCGCCTCGTGCGCCGGTATGATGACGGCATGTCGACGATGACGCGCCCGGTCGAGAGCCGCGACTTGGCAGCCCTCCAGTCCATCGATGCCTCGTACGCGTCGCGCCTGGGCCTCCCCCCGCTGATCGAGCGGGCCGTCCTGGCGTTCTACGCCCGCAGCGGCCACGCGTTCGTGCGCGATCGCGACGGTGAGCTCCTCGGGTTCGTCCTCGCCCACGCCGTCTGGGACGGCGGGCGACCCACGGTCCGGCTGGCGCGCCTCGCAGCCGCTGACGACGCCCCCGACGTCCTGCGGGGCCTGCTCGAGGCCGTGGTCAAGAGCGCCTACGACGCCGGCGTGTACGACGTCGTCGCGGACGCCCCCGCGGACGACGCCGCCGCCGCCGCCGCCCTGCGCGGCGCGTCGTTCGAGCCCCGTCCCATGGTGCGGTTCGAGCGCGTGCTCGGCTCGCGCGCGGGGGAGAGGGTCGCTTCGTGAGCGGCGACGGGCCGGCGCTCACGCGGGTGATCCTCGGCGTGCGCGGGATGGACACCGAGGGCGCTCGGCAGAAGGTCACCGCCGCCGTCGCCGGCGTCGCCGGCGTGGCCTCGGTCGATCCCGCGGGTGCGCAGCAGCTGCTCGTGCACTACGACGCGGGCGAGATCACGGTGATGGACCTCATCCGCGCGGTCAGGCGGGTCGGGTTCCTGGCCGGGATGTCCTGAGCCATGGCGACCCACGTCGCCGTCCTGCACGTGGAGCTGTCGATGCCGTGGGTCCACAGCCTGAAGGAGAAGCGCGCGATCGTGACGCCGCTCGTCGAGCGCCTGCGCCGACGCTTCCCGGTGGCCGTCGCGCGCGTCGCCGGCCTCGACGCCTACGACTGGGAGCGGCTCGCCGTCGCCGCCGTCGGTTCGGACGGCGACGCCCTCCATGGCGTGATGACGCGCGTCGAGCGGTTCTTGGCTTCCGGCGACGCGCGCGTGCGGGCGTCGTGGCTCGACGTGGAGGTGTGGGAGGAGCCGCGCGACGACGCGCTGCCGGCCGACGAGGCCTGATCGAGCCCGCTACTTCGGTATGATGGGAAAACGACTCGAGGAGGATGCCGCATGCCACGACGACCGACGGAGCGCGAAGAGCCTGCGCAGGAAGACGGCTCCGTCAAGCGTCCGGAGCCCGATCGGGTTCGCGTATCCGACGCCGCGCTCGCCACCATCATCGGCCTCGCCGCGCACGAGGTGCCAGGCGTCGTGGGGATGGCCCCGGCGAGCCTCGGCGAGGGCCTGCGGCGCGTGCTCGGCTTGGCGCAGGTCGACGAGGGCGTCGACGTCGTCCGCACCGAAGGGGACGACGTGGTCCAGGTCGATCTGCACGTGGTGGTCGCGTACGGCGTCAACATCCCCGCCGTGGCGGACTCGGTGCGCGAGCGCGTCGAGTACGCCGCCTCCGCCTTCGCCGGCGTGAAGACGGGCGGCATCACCGTGCACGTGGCCGGGGTGAGTCGTGCCTGAGGAGACGCCGATGGCCGGGCCCGCCTCGCTCGGCCCACGCGACCTCAGCGGTGCCTTCACCTTCGCCACGGACTACGTCGGCGTCCACATCACCGAGATCAACGCGCTCAACGTCTACCCCGTCCCGGACGGTGACACCGGCACGAACATGCACCTCACGCTCCAGTCCGTCCGCCGTCAACTGCAGGAGGAGGACCCGGAGTCGATGGCCGACTTCTGCCACGCCCTCGCCTACGGCTCGCTGCTGGGCGCGCGCGGCAACTCCGGCGTGATCCTCTCGCAGGTCCTGAAGGGCTTCGCGGACGTGGCGAAGGGTCACGCCGCGCTCGACGCCGTCGCCTTCGCGGCCGCGCTCGAGGGCGCCTCCAAGAGCGCCTACGCCGCGGTCATGAAGCCGGTCGAGGGCACGATCCTGACGGTCGTGCGCGAGTCCGCGGCGGCCGTCACGTCGGCCGCCGCGTCGTCGGACGGTCCGCTCGACCTGCTCCGCGTCCTGCTCGAGGAGGGCCACGCGTCGTTGGGGCGCACGCCCGACCTCCTGCCGATCCTCAAGCAGGCGGGCGTCGTCGACGCCGGTGCGCTCGGCTACCTGCGGATGATGGAGGGCATCGTCGCCTTCCTCGAAGGACGAGACCTGCCGCCGCCGCCCACGGTCACGCGCCATGCGCAGGAGGGCTTCGAGGAGGAGGCGTTCGGCTTCTGCACCGAGTTCCTGCTCTCGGACGTGCGGGTCGACACGCGTGAGATCCAGGACGCCGTCGCGCCGTTCGGCGACTCGCTGCTGGTGGTCGGCGCCGAGGGCTTCGTCAAGGGCCACATCCACACCGAGGAACCCGAGAAGCTCCTGGCGTTGGTCGGCCGGTACGGCACGATGGTCAAGTCCAAGGTCGAGGACATGTCCGAACAGCACTCCGAGATCCTCGCCGACGTCGCGATGGACGAGGCCGAGCCGCCGCGCACGGGCCTCGTCGTCGTGTCGAGCGGGTACGGCCCGACGAAGGTGTTCAGGAGCCTCGGCGCGCGCGTCGTGGGCGGCGGCCAGACCGACAACCCCTCGGTGCAGGACATCGCCGACGCGGTGCGCTCCCTGGGCGCCGCGTCCGTGGTGGTGATGCCGAACAACAAGAACATCATCATGGCCGCCGAGCGCGTGAACGAGCTCGTCGCCGAGAAGCACGTGCACGTGCTGCCGACCCGCACGCTCGGCCAAGGGCTCGCCGCGGCGGTGGTGTTCGACGAGGACAAGGACGTCGAGGAGCTGCTGCGGGCGATGAAGGCGTCGGCCGACACGGCGACGACCTTCGAGGTGACGACCGCCTCGCGCGACGCGACCATCGACGGCGTGAGCGTGCAGGCCGGAGACTTCATCGGCCTCGTCGACGACAAGCTCGTCGTGCGCGACGCCGATCCGGGAGCATGCCTGCTCGAGATGCTCCGTTCGCACGCGGACGAGGGAGAGGTCGCGACGCTCTTCTACAACGCCGCGATCGGTCCGGAGCGTGCGGCCGAGCTCATCGAGAGCTTCGAGGCGGAGTTCCCCGACATCGAGTTCGAGGCGTATCCGGGGGGTCCCGATCTCTACCCGTACCTGCTCACGCTCGAGTGAGCGTGAG
>SKWV01000435.1 GCA_007128755.1 Trueperaceae bacterium | reverse complement strand
CACCACGGCGAGGAGCGCCGCCGCGGTGAACACCGGGAGCGCCGCCGCGGCGAACCCCTTCGTGGCTCGCGAGACGATCGCGTCCACTCCGGCCACGGTGGCAGCCTCGTGCAGAACACCGCCCTCGAAGTCCTCGACACTCGACTCAAGCACCCGGAGGAGGACCGTTCGATCGACGGCAGCGACCTCGAACAAGCGCGAACACTGCCAGCGCATGCGCGAGGATGCCGCGACGGGCGCGGCGGTGACGATCCGCGCGTCCCCCGCACCGCGGTACCGCCGGCCGACCTACTTCACGACGTCGTACCGCAGCAGTACGACGCCGTTCTCGAACGACCTCGCCTCGATGAGGCGCAGGTCCCTCCGGTCCTCGAACATGGGTATGCCTCTGCCTCGCGTCGTGGGACACACCCGTAGCTGAACCTCGTCGACGACATCGGCCTCGAACGCGGAGCGCATGAGCGCGACGCTCCCCCATAGCCAGAGATCCTTCCCACCCTGCCGCTTCAGTTCTCGGATGGTGGCCATGGGATCGCGCGTGATGGTCGCGGCAGGGAAGGGACCCCAGGGAGCGTCTCGGAGCTTCGTCGACGCGACGACCTTCGCGAGCCGATTGAGCTTCTCGCCGTACGCCCCTTGGTCGTCCGCGGTCGGCCAGTAGGTGCGGGCCATCGCATAGGTGTTCGCGCCCAGGATCATGGTGTCGACCGAGTCGATGAAGTCCATCGCGCTCGCCTTGAAGTCCTCGTCGTTCGACTCGGCGAAGGGCTGCACCGACACGAAGCTCATCCGACCGTCTTCCTCTGCGACGAGCGTGTCGGCGGTGACCCACTGTTGGACGATGAGTCTGCGCATGGGCCTTTGTACCTCGGATGCAACCCGGCCACCCCGCCGACCAGGCGGCAGGCCACGCCGGTCAGCGGCTTCCGGCCGATGGCCTCGCAACTCCTGAACATGCCGTGGACGCCGTCAACGATCGGTCGGGATCGCCCCCGCGCGCTCGTAGTCCACGACGACGACACCGGTCGACGTGACGGCGCTCGCGGTCACCCGGAACGCCGCCGGGATCGACCCGCCCGCGAACAGCCGCTTCCCGACGCCCAACGTGATCGGGTGGATCTTCAGCCAGAACGCGTCGACCAGATCGTGCTCCATGAGCGTCTGCAGGAGGTTCGCGCTGCCGTAGACGTGCAGGTCCGGCCCCGGCCGCCGCTTGAGTGCTGCCACCGGCGCCGCGACATCGCCACCCATGAACACCGACGGCTGCCACGCGTGCGTCGTCATGGTGTTCGAGGCGACGTACTTCGTCGCCGTGTTGACGCTCGGCCACGCGTCGCCATGGTGCGGCCAGTGCGCAGCCCAGATCTCGAACGTCGTGCGCCCGAGCAACAGGTCGAACGGCAGGTTCATGTGCTTCTCGACGATCGCACGCAACACGGGGTCGGAGTACGGCCAGATCCACCCGCCGTGCGCGAAGCCGCCGCTCGTGTCCTCGTCGGGTCCGCCCGGCCCCTGGATGACGCCGTCGAGGGAGATGAACTCGATCGCGATCACGCGCCTCACATCAGCCTCCGCTCCCGAGCACCACGTCCGGCCGTGGCGAGCGGACCGCCCGGCGCGGACACCGGTGACTCGCATGCCATCAGCCGAGAAGTTCCCCGTACCTGGCCTCGATGCGCTCGAACGCCGCGAAGAACGGTTGCGGCACCCGTCCGTGCAGCCGGTCCTCGAGGATCGCCAGGTGCGTGTGCCAGCCGCCGGAGACGTTGGCCCACACCGAGCGCTGGTCGCCCAGGCGGCGGTGCGTGATGGTGAGCCGAACCTGCTCGCCGACCGCTTCGAGCTCGAACGTCACCTCCGAGGGACGCGCCTCGCCCTCGCCCCAGGTGAAGGCGAGCAGGTGCGGGGGGTCACAGGCGGTCACGGATCCGCGCAGCGATGCATCGTCCGCCGAGGCCGCGAAGCGCTCCGGGGTGGGCACGCCGATGGGTGAGAGGTCGGCGTGCTTGAACCACAGGTCGACGCGGCCGCCCACGTGCAGCTGGATCTCACCACCCGCGAGCCAGCGAGCACGCTTCTCAGGCTCCGTCAGGTACGCCCAGATGCGGTCGACGGGGCCCGGGAGCGTGCGCTCGAGGCGCACGGTGCCCGGTTCCACCAGGGTTCCGAAGCTCGCCACCTCAGCCCGCCTCGCCGACGTCGAGCTGGAGCGACAGCTGCCACGACACGCCGAAGCGGTCGCTCAGCCAGCCGTACTTGGTCGCGAAGGGGTACTCCGTCGACAGCGGCATCATGACGAAGCCACCCTCGCTCAGGCCGGCGAACAGCCGGTCGATCTCCTCCTCCGTCTCGCACGCCACGAACAGCGAGAGCGAAGGCGTGAAGTCGAACTCGTGCACGGGCGGGCTGTCGATCGCCATGAGTACCTGGTCGCCGATGCGGAAGGTGGCGTGCTCGATCGTGCCCTCGGCGCCCGCACCGCCGCTGCCGTGGCGCTGCATCGTGACGATCTCCGCTTCCTCGAAGAGCCCCATGTACAGGTCGAGCGCCTCTTGGGCGCGTCCCGTGAACATGAGGAACGGCGTGACCTTGCTCGGTGCCGTGCTGGACATGGTTGCTCCTCTCAGGACGCGTCGTGTTCGCGCCGCAACTCCGCCTCGAGGGCGTCCAAGCGCTCCTGCCAGAACCGCTCGTAGCGCCCCAGCCAGCGGTACGCCTCTTCGATGGGCTCCGGGGCCAAGTGACACACGTGCGTGCGCCCAATGACGGTCCGTTCCAGGAGGCCGGCCCGCTCGAGCACCTTCACGTGCTTCGACGCGGCCGCGAACGAGATGGCGAACGGCTCCGCGAGCTGACCGACGGTGCGCTCGCGCGCCGCGAGATCGGTGAGCATCGCCCGGCGCGTGGGGTGGCCGAGCGCTTGGAAGACGTCGTCGAGTCTATGTTCAACCATTTGGTTGAGGATATTGGGTGACGCGCGCGCGTGTCAAGTACCGACGATGCGCCGGAGGGTCTCCGCCAACATCGTCCTACGGCGCCGCCATGAACGCACCGTCACGATCACGTGCGTTCGCAGCCCGCCGGCCGATCTCCGTCGCCGCTCCACCCGGTAGCAGAATCGGTGCGAGTAGACCGAAGGGGGCGCGACTGGCGCCGTGCGCGTCAGGATCACGTGGGTGACGCGCTCCGAGGGCCCCTGGTGTTCCCCCCCCATCATGATGGCGGGCCGCGCGTGATGGGTCAGGGAAGTCAGGGCGTGTCGAGGCCAAGTTCGTGTCGCAGCTCGTCGACGCTCTGGTCGAGCGGCGCCGTCTGCGCCAATCGTCCGGGCAGGGGCGAGCGCTCGAGCGCCCTCGACGGCTCGAGGATCCCCTGCGCGACCGCACGGTCGGCACTCGTGTGCCGGAGCTCCCAGCTCTTCATGAGCCAGTAGGCGGCGAAGGCCCAGACCCCGAACGCCTGCACGAAGAACACGATGCTGGGCTCGCCGCCGGGCGGGCGCAGCGTCTGCTCCGCCGCGATGGCGGCGAGCGGCGACGCAAGCATCACGATGCCGAGGCCGCGGTACATCCGCTGCAGGGCGCGCGCGCGGCGGATGTCACGGATGAGCGACAGCGTGTCCGCCGCTCGGAACACGGCGACGTACGCCAGGCAGATGAAGAACAGAGCCGCCGCGACCGCGTGCACGTCGTGGGCGAGGACCCGCGCGCCGCTTCCCTGAGTCGGGAACAGGGCCGCTACCACGACAAAGATGCCCGCCAGCGTCAAGGCAGCGTGCTCCGCAGCGCTGAACCCCTTGTACAGGTACAGCGCCACGCCGATCGCGAAGAGCACCCCGACGAACACGTCGCGCATGCCGGTGTAGTAGTAGGCGCTCATCGAGCTCTGCAGCGTCGTCCCGTCGAGGAGCAGGGCCCCGAGCCACAGGGCGACGGGCAGGGCCGCGCCCATGAGTGCGACCCCCACGCGGAGGCTCAGGTAGGTCGACTCGAAGTGTCGCCGCAACCGTTCGGAGGATGCTCCGTGTGGCATTCGGCTCCCTCCCGCTCAGCGTGCGCCATCGTACTGCGTCGACCGCACATCGGCGATCGTGGTACATCCCGTCGGTCCGGTCGATTGCCTCGGGACTCGCGCTCGAGGTGGCGGAGCTCGCGCTCAGCCCTGCCTCCGCACTATTTCGTGCCTGTCGGGGCTAGGCTACGAGTCGGCCTCACCCGCTCCCGCACCCTTCTTGGCCTGCATCGACGCGCTGATGCGCTCGACCAGGTCCGGCACCTGCTCGAACAGCGTGCCGAGCGCCCCGCGCTTGCCGGGCGCCGCGAGCACCGACAGCTCGCCATCCTTCATCACGATGAACGCCGCGGGCT
>SKWV01000107.1 GCA_007128755.1 Trueperaceae bacterium | reverse complement strand
GGGAACATCCGTCCGAACCCGTTCGTGATGGCGCTCACGTAGTAGCCGACGGGTGCGTCGAGCAGGCGCTGCTGTTGGAACGACGCCGGCTGCGGGAACCCGCGCTGGACGATCATGCCGTCGCCCTCGCCGGTGTAGCCGTGGCAGACCGCGCAGTAGATGTCGTAACGCTCCTTGCCGCGCTGCACGACCGCGAGCGTGAGCTCGAACGGCAGTTCGGTCATGAGCCCGTCGGCGTCCTGACCGCTGAAGAACGCGGGATCGATGCCGCCGCGCTCGCGCGACACCGTTCCCTCGATGAGCGGACGCCCGCCGACGCCGTCGGCGAAGAAGGGCGAGGCCTGCTGCGCCCGGACGCTGGGCTGGTCGGCCATGTTGCGCCCACAGGCGGCGAGGACGAGGGCCACGGCGAGGATCGACAGCGCCCGCAGGGTGCGTTTCACAGGGCGGGCCATGTCAGCGCTCCACTTCGGTGACGTGCAAGGCCGGGGTGCCCTCGAGGAACGCCCGCGTGTCGGCGAGATCGAAGCGCGCATCGGCGGCCTCGATGCAGAGGAAGTAGCGATCGCGCGAGGCGCGCTCGAACCCCGGCGCGTTGAAGATCGAATGGTACGGGCGGGGGAGACCGTTACGGGCCAGCATGAGCAGACCCGCGGTGAAGGCCGCGAGTAAGACCGTCACCTCGAAGGTGATGACGATGTACGCCGGCCAGTCGTTGAGGGGGCGCCCGCCGATGTTGAGGGGGTAGAAGATGACGAGGCCGTAGTACTGGAGACCGTAGCCCGCGATCGCGCCGATGATGCCGGCCGCGAGCACGGCGAAGCCCAGCCGCGACGGCGGCACACTGAGCGCCTCGTCGAGTCCCTCGATCGGGTGCGGCGAGTAAGCGTCCATCTTCGTGTAGCCGGCATCACGTGCGGCCTCCGCGGCCGCGACGACCTGCTCCGCGTGCTCGTACTCCGCCGCGATCCCGTAGAGGGGAGCCGTGCGGGCTTGCGTCGCGTTCGTCACGTCGCTCATCACGCCCTCTCCTCGCCGTAGTAGCGCGGCCGTATCTCTTCGAAGGGATCCGAACCGTGGTGCGCGTCGTGATGCGCGAGTTCCTTCATCTCGGCCGTCGCGATCGCCGGCAGCAGGCGGATGAACAGGAAGAACAGGGTGAAGAAGAGCCCGAACGAACCGGCGAAGAGCGACCAGTCCCAGAACGTCGGCGTGTAGTTGCCCCACGAGCTCGGCAGGAAGTCGCGCGTCAGCGAGACGACGATGATCACGAAGCGCTCGAGCCACATGCCGATCGAGACGATGATCGAGATGACGAACAGCGCCCACGGCGTCTGGCGCACCTTGCGGAACCAGAGCGGCTGGATGGCGACGAAGTTGCAGAGGATCAGCAGCCAGAACGCCCAGCCGTAGTCCCCGAACAGGCGGTTGTAGGCCATGAAGACCTCGAACTCGACGCCCGAGTACCACGCCAGGAAGAGCTCGATGAAGTAGCCGTACACGACGATCATGCCCGTCGCCAGCAGGAGCTTGGCGGCGTTGTCGAGGTGGCGCATCGTGATGAGCTTCTCGAACCCGAACACGCGCCGCAGTGGGATGCCGAGGATCAGCACCATCGCGAAGCCGGCGAAGACCGCGCCCGCGACGAAGTACGGCGGCATGATCGTGTTGTTCCAGCCCGGCAGCTGCGACACCGCGAAGTCCATGGCGATGGTGCTGTGCACCGAGAGCACGAGCGGGAACGAGAGCGCGGCGAGGAGCAGGTACGCGCGCATGTAGCGCGTCCAGGCCCGGGCCGAGCCCGTCCAGCCGAGGCTCATGGTGCCGTAGAGCAGCTTCTGGAAGCGGCTCTTGGCCTTGTCGCGCAGCGTCGCCAGGTCGGGGATGAGGCCGATGTACCAGAACAGCACCGACACCGACGCGTACGCCGAGATGGCGAAGAGGTCCCAGTCGAGCGGCGAGCGGAAGTTCGGGAACAGGCCGTGGGTGTTGGGGTAGGGCAGCAGCCAGTAGAAGACCCACGGCCGGCCCAGGTGGAGGATCGGGTAGAGGCCCGCGCACACGACGGCGAAGACCGTCATCGCCTCCGCGAAGCGGTTGATCGAGGTGCGCCAGGGCTGGCGGAAGAGCAGCAGCGCCGCCGAGATCAGCGTCCCGGCGTGCCCGATGCCGATCCACCACACGAAGTTGATGATGGGCATCGCCCACATGACCGGGCTGTTGTTGCCGAAGATCCCCGTGCCGACGGTGATGAGCTGGACGATCGAGACGAGGTAGAGGAGCAGGAGCGCCCCGGAGATCGAGAAGCCGATCCACCACCACAGCGGCGTCCGCTGCGGTCCGGCCAGGACCGGCGTGTTGACGACGTCGTCGATCCCGCCCGGCGTCTGGCCGGGTGCCATCACCCGGTTGGTCTCGATCAGGGGTCGGCCCGTGCGGACGGCCATCAGCCTTGCCTCGTCTCGGCGGCGAGCGCCTCGTGCGGGTTGTTGACGCGGGCGAGGTAGGTGGTGCGGGGCTTGGTGTTGAGCTCCTCGAGCAGCGCGTAGTCGAGCACCGAGCGCTTGGTGCGGCTCACGAGGCTCTCGGCGTCCGACAGATCGCCGAACACGATCGCCTCGGTCGGGCAGGCGCTCTGGCAGGCGACGACGACCTCGCCGTCGGCGATGAGCCGCCCTTCGTTGTTCGCCTGCACGCGCGCGCTGGAGATGCGCTGGATGCAGTAGGTGCACTTCTCCATGACACCGCGGCTGCGCACGGTGACGTCGGGGTTGCTCGCGAGCGAGAGCTCGGTGGCGTTGCCGGAGAGCTCCGCGTACTGCAGGTAGTTGAAGCGCCGGACCTTGTAGGGGCAGTTGTTGGAGCAGTAGCGGGTGCCGACGCAACGGTTGTAGACCATCACGTTGAGGCCCTCGTGGTCGTGCACGGTCGCCGCGACCGGACACACGGGCTCGCACGGCGCCTGCTCGCAGTGCATGCAGGTCATGGGCATGTTGTAGAACGTCGGGTCGTCGACGCTGCCCCGGTAGTACTGGTCGACGCGGATCCAGTGCATCTCCCGACCGATGAGGACCTGCTCCTTGCCGACGATGGGGATGTTGTTCTCGGACTGGCAGGCCACGACGCACGCCTGACAGCCGGTGCACACCGTCATGTCGACGACCATGCCCCACTGATAGGAGGTGTACTCCCAGTTCGGCAGGATGTCGGACGGCGGGTGGACGACGGGATGCACGAAGGTCGGGTGCTCGGGTTCCGCGCGCAGCTCCGCCATGGTCCCGGCCCGCACGATGTAGCGGCGATCGCCGGTGCCCTCGAGCGAGTGGTGGATCTGCGTGGTCGCGAGGCGATAGCGCCCGCGCGTGCGCTCGGCGGTGGCGCTGCGGACCCGTTGCCCCACGGAGGGGACGAGCGGGTAGAGGTCGACGCCGACCCCGTTGCCCACGCGGCCGGCGGCGCGTCGGCCGAAACCGAGCGTGCTGGTGATCACGCCGGGCGCCTGCCCGGGCTGGACCCAGACGGGGAGCGTCACGCTCGCGCCGCCCGTGGTGACCACGAGCAGGTCCTGGCTGGTGACGCCCAAGGCTTCGGCGGTGACCGGCGCCAGCATGGCGACGTTGTCCCACGTCATCGTGGTGAACGGGCGGGGGAGCTCCTGCAGCCAGCCGTTGTTGGCGTGGCGGCCGTCCTGGAGCGCATGGTCGGGGACGATGTGCAGCACGAGGTCGGACCCGACCGGGAGCTGGACGTCGAGCGTCCGGAGGCTCACGTCGCGCTCCGGCGCCTGCGTGCCCTCGACCACGCCGCGATGCAGCGCCCGCTGCCAGAAGGCGTCGAAGGCGCCCTCGACCTGGTCGCGCCAGGCGTCGCGGATGATCGTGTAGGCGGTGGCCACGCCGTCGCCCAGCATCGCCGAGAGGAGCTCGAGTTCGCTGCGGCCGCCGTAGAAGGGGCTGAACAGCGGCTGCATGATCGTGACCGAGCCGTCGTGCGCGCGGGCGTCGCCCCAGGTCTCGAGGGCGTGCGTCTGCGGCACGTGCCAGGTGGCGAGCGCGCCGGTCTCGTCGAGGGTCTGCCCCATGTGGACACAGAGCGGGACGCGGCGCATCGCCTCGGCGAAGCTGACGTCGCCGGGCGCGCTGTAGGCGGGATTGCTGCCGATGATCACGAGGAACGAGACGGCGCCGGCGTGCATCTCCTCGGCGAGGGCCGCGACGGACGCGGCGTGCGAGCCGGGGACGGCCTCGGGCGAGGCGATGTAGCGCACGGTCTCGCCGACGTTGCCGAGCGTGACGTTCAGGGCGTGCGCGAGCGCGTGCACGGCGGCGCTCTGGTCGTGGCCGGCGATGACGACGCTGCGGCCCTCGTGGGCCTGGAGGTCGTCGACGAGGGCCTGCGCCCAGGCGGGATCGACGCGCGCGGGGAGCTGCGCGGTGGGCGCCCCGTCGACGCCGAGCTCGCCGGCGAGCCAGGCCGCCAGCGCGGCGACGTCGGCCGGGGCGAGCGCGATGCGGTGGTCGGCGATCGAGCCGGTCGGTGTGGGCGTCGTCTCGGCCATCCACAACCGGTTCATGTCGTCGTCGGCGCTGCGGATGCGGCGCCGACGCGAGAAGTCCTTGGCGAAGCGCAGTCGGCCGGGGCCGCGGTTGGTGAAGTCGGCGTCGAACGACACGACCACGTCGGCGGCCGTGAAGTCGTACACCGCCACGACGTCGTCGTCGAAGGCCGCGCGCGCACCGGCCCAGGCGCTGTCGCCGTGGAGCGGATCCCACTGGTGCCAGCGCGCCTCGGGGTACTCCGCGAGGAGCTGCCGGAGGAGCGCCGCGAACGTCGGCGACGTGACGGTCTCGGTCAGCAACCGCACGCCGGTCCCGTCGCCGGACGCCTCGAGCGCGCTCTGGATCGTGTCGAAGAGCTCCTCCCAGGTACGGGCGACGCCCCCCTCGGTGATGCCTTGCGTGCGATCCGGGTCGTAGAGCGAGAGCACCGCCGCCGACGTGGTCGGCGCGGCGGCGCCGAGACTGGCGGGGTGATCGGGGTTGCCGTCGACGTGCGTCGGGCGTCCCTGGTGGCTCTCGGCGATGATGCCTTCGGCGTAGCCGCCGTCGAGCAGCGCGGTCGCGTAGTGGAGCGGACGGCCCGTGACCATCTGCTCGGGGCTGCGCACGTACGGCACGATCTGCTCGTGCGGAGACGGCGGCCGGGCGCAGGCCGAGAGGCCGGCGAGGGCCATCGAGGCGCCGAGCAGCTTGAGGAACCCGCGGCGATCGAGCGAGCCCTCGAGGGGGGCCGCCTGGCGCGGGAACTCCTTGCGCATGAACTCCTGGAAGGCGCTCGTGTCGGCGACCTCGTCGAGGCTGCGCCAGAAGCGCTCACCGCTCTCGCCGGCGAGGCGCTCGCGGATGCGCTCGATCTCGAGCCGTTCGCCGGGGCCGGCGAGCGGGTCGAGGTCCGCCGCCGAGAGGTGAGGCTGGTCGTGCGGGTGCTCGCTCATCGGTGGCAGACCGAGCACTGGTAGAGCTTCTCGTGGCTCACGTGGTACGCGGCAACGAGCTCGAGGCCCAGGGTCCGTTGGTCGGTGGGTGGTACGTACGCCATGTTGAAGACCTCGCTCCGAGGACGCAGGAACCGTTCCGGCTCGCGGTGACAGTCCATGCACCAGCCCATCGTGAGTGATTCGTTCTTCCAGATGCCGGCCATCTGGTCGATCTGGCCGTGGCAGGTGCTACAGCCCACGCCCGAGTTGACGTGCGCGCTGTGGTTGAAGTAGGCGTAGTCGGGCAGGTTGTGCACCTTGTTCCAGGGGATCGGCGTGTCGAGCTCCCACGAGGCCGCGACGACGGCGAGCTCGGGGGTCCCCACCCGGATCTGGGAGTGACAACTCATGCACGTCTGGGTGTCCGGGACCGTGGCGGCCGCCGCGACCTCGACCGTGGTGTGACAGTAGCGGCAGTCGATGCCGAGCTGGGCCACGTGGAGGTTGTGCTGGAACGCGACGGGTTGCGCCACCGGCACGCCGACGGCGTTGTTGATGGTGCGCGCGTAGATCGGGAGCGCGATGATCAGCACGACGACGAAGGCGCCGCCACCTAGGAGGGCCCATCTGGCGAAGGCGTTCGCGTTCGGTGGGAAGATCTGTGGCATCAGGCGGTGTCCTCAGGGCGCGTCGGGCTGTGGGGCGGTGGGGCTGCGCGCCGAGCGTCGCGTACGGTTGGCGCATGGTCGGCAGGCAAGGCCCGCCATATACGTTCGGCGCCGCTGCTCGCGGCGCACTGGTCGTGGATATGCAGAGCGACCTCCTCGAACCTGACTCGCTGGATACTGGCCGGCGGAAGCCGTGTCCGTCGGCTCTCGTCGGGCCTTCACCTGAACGCGAACACTCTAGCATGACGCGCGAAGTGGGCTCGGGGGGACGTTCGTCCCTATGCACGCCTGCCGCGGGCACGAGAAGAAGCCCGTCGGCGACGGGCCTCTCCAAGATCGATTGGTGGAGCCTATGGGATTCGAACCCACGACCTCCCGCTTGCAAAGCGGGCGCTCTCCCAGCTGAGCTAAGGCCCCGCGGCGCCCTCCGGCGACGACCGAGCGCCCGAGCAGCCTACGCGGCGCCGCGTGCGTCGTCAAGCGATGGCGAGCGTGGCGAGGCGCGCCCGCCCCGACGCCGGAGCCGTCTCCTTCACACCCCGGCCGCCTCGGCGGGCCGCGCGAAGATCATCCGGCCCATGTTGGTCTGCAGGGAGCTGGTCACGACCACGTCCACGGTGTGCCCCACGATCTCCGCGGCGTCCTCGACGACCACCATGGTGCCGTCCTCGAGGTACGCGAGCCCTTGGCCCGCCTCCCGCCCCTCGCGCACGATCGTCAACGACAGGCGTTCGCCCGGCAGGAACATCGCGCGCATGGCGTTGGCGAGCGCATTGACGTTCAGGACGCGGACCCCCTGCAGGGCAGCCACGCGGTTGAGGTTGAAGTCGGTGGTGACCAGGGCGGCGTCGCGCGCCTGGCACATGCGGATGAGCTTGTCGTCGACGGGACCGGCGCCGGGGTCGTCGGCCACGACCTCGGTGCGCACGTGCGACTGCGCCACCAGCCGGTCGAGCACCTCGAGGCCGCGGCGACCGCGCTTGCGCCGCAGAGGCTCGTCGGAGTCGGCGATGCGCTGGAGCTCCGCGAGCACGAACTGGGGGATGAGGATGGCGCCGTCCAAGAAGTTCGCCTCGATCACGTCGACCACGCGGCCGTCGATGATCGCCGAGGTGTCGACCACCTTGTCGCGCTGGCGGTCGCTCGCTCCTTCGTCGACCGGCCGCAGGGCCCGTCCCACGGAGAACAGGCGACGGTTGGTGACGAAGAACCACGACGAGGCCGTCACCAGCACCAGCGCGATGAGGAGCGACCAGAACCAGGTGAAGCCCGGCACCGCCGCGAGCAGGTTGTTGAGCAGCACCGTGACGACCAGCGCCACGGTCGCGCCGGTCCCGGCGGCGAGCACGACGTCGGGCGGTACCCGGGCCACGCGCCGCAGCACGCCGTCGAGGTGCGAGCCCCAGCGCTCCGCCAGCGGCCCGCTCGCGAGGTAGCCGACGAGGACGCCGAGGATGGTGACGTAGGAGAAGGTGTTCGGGCCGGTCAGCCAGCCCCGCGCCAGGAAGCCCGTGGCGATGCCCGCTCCGATGACGCCCCCGACCGCGGAGAGCGCGAGGCGGATGACGAGCGTGCTGAGCGTCGCGGTGCCGTTGCGGCCGTTCGCGCGCCCACCCTCGGCGCTCACGCGCGCCTCCACACGAGGTCGAGCGCCGCGCGCAGATCGACCGCCTCGCGGTAGCCACCGCCGACGGCGCCGCCCCGCGGGCGGGGACCGATGAGCGTCGTGTAGCCGGACCGCTCCGCCTCGCGCCCTCGCCGCTCGAGCTCCTTGACCGCGCGGATCTCGCCGGCCAGCCCGACCTCGCCCACGAACGCGGTCGCGCCCGGCGAGGCGCGGTTCGTCACGGCCGACACGACCGCGACGGCCACCGCCAGATCGGCGCCCTGGTCGGTGACGCGCAGCCCGCCGGCGACGTTGACGTACACGTCGAGCCCGGCGAGGGGGAGGTCGAGGCGGCGCTCGAGCACGGCCAGCACGACGTCGACCCGGCGGGCGTCGAGCCCTTGGACCACGCGTCTCGGGCTCGTGAACGGGCTCTTGCTGGCGAGCGCCTGCACCTCGAGGAGGATGGCGCGCTGGCCCTCCATGACCACGGCGACGACCGATCCCGGCACGCCCGTGAGCCGCTCGGCCAAGAAGGCCTCCGAGGGGTTGTCGACGGCGTGCAGGCCGGTGGCGCGCATCTCGAAGACGCCCACCTCGCCGGCGGGTCCGAAGCGGTTCTTCATGCCCCGCAGGATGCGGAAGCCGGCGGCGGACTCGAGCGCGAAGGTGGCGTCGACGATGTGCTCGATCACCTTGGGACCGGCGACCGTGCCCTGCTTGGTGACGTGGCCGATCAGCACCAGCGTGGTGCCCGAGGCCTTGGCCGCCTGCGTGAGCATCGCGGTCGCGTCGCGCACCTGCGAGACGCTGCCGGCGGTGCCGTCGTCGTCGACCGTGAGCGTCTGGGCCGAGTCGACGATGGCGAGGCGCGGGGCCTCCTGCCGGATGTACTCGGCGAGCACGCGCGCGTCGGTCTCGCGCGTGAGCGTGAGCGGCGCGCGCACCCCGAGACGCCCCGCCCGGAGCTTCACCTGGCCCGGTGACTCCTCGCCGGCGACGTAGAGGGTCGCGTGGCCGGCGCGGGCCGACTCGTCGGCGAGCTGGAGCAAGAGCGTCGACTTGCCGATCCCGGGTTCGCCGGCGATCAGCACCGCGGAGCCGGAGACCCACCCGCCGCCGAGGACGCGGTCGACCTCGGGGATCCCGGTGGGCAGGCGCGCCAGGGCGAGGTCGTCGACCTCCGCGAGGAGCGTGTGACGCACCACGCGCGTCGGAGAAAGCGCCGAGGGCGCGGGGACCGACGCGGCCTCCACCGTCCCCCAGGCGCCACAGCGCCCGCAGCGGCCGAGGGGTCCGGCGCTGCGGGCGCCGCAGTCACGGCACACGAACGAGGAACTCACCTTCGGCAAGGGAGTTCCGATCGCTGGCACGCGCGCAGGCCGGGCATAGGCCGCAAGCATAGCCCGGTGGAAGCTGCGCCGCGGCGACCCCGGAGGGCCGCCGCGGCACGCGCTCGGCTCGTACCGATCAGGCTATGGGCACCGGCCGCGCGAACACGACCCGGCCGTCGTCGACCGTCACCAGGATCGGCTCGTCCGAACCGCCGCCGAGCAGCTCCATGGAGAGCGGGTCCTCGAGGTGCTCGCGCAGGACGGCGCGCAGGGGGCGGGCGCTCTCGCCGGTCGGCAGCTTGTCGACGAGGAACGACGCGACCTCGGGTCCGAAGGAGACGTCGATGTCGCGCGTGGCGAGCTCGACGCGGATGTCTTCGAGCATCTGCAGGGTGATGTGCAGGATGCCGTCGCGGTCGAAGGAGACGAACGCGATCACCTCGTCGAGGCGGTCCAAGAACTCGGGCGAGAAGATGCCCTTGAGCGGCGCGTCGACGTCGCGCTGCGGCTCGACCTGGAAGCCGACGGTGGGGCCGCGGTTGAAGCCGGTGTTGGAGGTCATGATCAGGATCACGCGCCGGAAGTCGACGGTGCGGCCGAGCCCGTCCGTGAGGCGGCCGTCGTCGAGCACCTGCAGGAACGTGTTGTAGATGTCGGGGTGGGCCTTCTCGATCTCGTCGAGCAGCACCACCGCGAACGGCTGCCGGCGCACGGCCTCGGTGAGCCGACCACCCTGCTCGTGCCCCACGTACCCCGGAGGCGCGCCGATGAGCTTGCTGATCGTGTGCGACTCCTGGAACTCCGACATGTCGAGCCGGACCAGGGCGCGCTCGGAACCGAACAGTTCGACGGCGAGCTGCTTGGCGAGGTACGTCTTGCCGACGCCCGAGGGGCCGACGAAGAGGAACGAGGCCGACACCCGGGTGCGGCCGCCGAGGCCGACGCGCGCGCGCCGGAGCGCCGCGCCCAGCGCCCTGATCGCCTTGTCCTGGCCGACGACCGCGCGGCGGAGGTTCTTCTCGATGTTGGCGAGCTTCTCGGCGTCCTGGTCGTCGACGTAGATGCCGCCCCAGCTGTTGACGACGGACTCGACGTCCTCTCGCGAGACGATCGGCGTGCCGTCGGCCCCCTCGAGCACGGGGAAGCCGAGCGACTTGTTGAGTCGCGTGCGCGACGCCGCCTCGTCGATGAGGTCGATCGCCTTGTCGGGGAAGTTGCGGCCCGGCAGGCTGCGCTCGCCGTACCGCACCGAGAGCTCGAGGATCGACTCGGGGATGACGACCCCGTGGTGCGACTCGTACTTCTCGCGCAGTCCGTGCAGGATCTCGAGGGACTCCTCGGGGCTCGGCTCCAGGACGATCACGGGCTGGAAGCGGCGCTCGAGGGCGGCGTCCTTCTCGATGTAGCGGTGGTACTCGCCGGTCGTGGTGGCGCCGATGACCTGGACCTCGCCGCGCGAGAGCGGCGGCTTGAGGATGTTGGCCGCATCGAGCGTGCCCTCGGCGCCGCCGGCGCCGACGAGGGTGTGGAGCTCGTCGATGAAGGCGATGACCTTGGCGGAGCGCAGCTCCTCGATCACCTGGCGCAGGCGCTCCTCGAACTCGCCGCGGTACTTGGTGCCCGCCACGATGTTCGAGAGGTCGATCGACAGGACGCGCACGTTGGCGAGGTTGGGCGGCACGCGACCGTCGACGATCGACTGGGCGAGGCCCTCGACGATCGCCGTCTTGCCGACGCCGGGCTCGCCGATCAGGACCGGGTTGTTCTTGGTGCGGCGCGTGAGGATCTGGATCACGCGGCGGATCTCTTCCGTCCGCCCGATCACCGGGTCGAGCTTCCCGTCGCGCGCCTCCTTGGTGAGGTCGCGGGCGTACTCGTCCAGGAACGGCGTGTTGACGGTCTCCTGCTGCTGCTTGGGATCGGCGGCGGCGAGGATGCGCCAGCGCACCGTGTCGACGTCGCGCGTGAGCTGCTGGAGGATGCGGTAGGCGACGCCGTCGCCCTCGCGGATGATGCCGAGCAGGATGTGCTCCGTCGCGATGACGTTGGAACCGAGGCTGCGCGCCTCGGAGCCCGCGAGCTCCATGACGCGGCGGGCCCGTGGCGTGATGGCGGCGGTCTCGTTGCGCGGGAGGCCGTCGCCGCGGCCGACCATCTCCTCGACCTGACGCCGGAAACCGTCGAGGGTGGCGCCGAACTCGCCCAGCACCTTGCTGGCGGTACCACCCTCACGCATCAGCCCGAGCAGCAGGTGCTCCGGGCCGATCATGGCGTGGCCGAGCTTCGATCCCTCCTCGCGGGCGAAGTGGAAGACGAGCCGGGCGCGATCGTCGTAGCGGTTCATGATCGCGCCCCTTCGGGTCCCTGAACGGCGCCGCTGACGCTCCGCGTCCCGAAAGCCGGGACGAAGCGCGTCCCAGCCGTCGCCATGGAGCGACGAACGCCGTCAGGAACGGGACTGAGGTAGGCAAGACCCATGGTGGTATAGTACGCGCTCGGCGGAGGCGTCGTAAGGGCATCCATTACGTTGGCCCCCAACGGTCCGTTCAGACCGCC
This sequence comes from Trueperaceae bacterium, assembly GCA_007128755.1. Lineage (GTDB taxonomy): Bacteria > Deinococcota > Deinococci > Deinococcales > Trueperaceae > SKWV01. Next base: position 3,544 of record SKWV01000107.1, on the reverse strand, counting down.
TTCATGTCCCGCGAACGAGCGAGGAGCTGGCATGCGCTTCCAAGATATCATCATGGCACTCGACCGCTTCTGGGCGGACCGCGGCTGCACCATCGTGCCGCCGCACGACACCGAGGTCGGGGCCGGGACCTTCTACCCGACGACCTTCTTCGGCGCCCTCGGGGAGAAGCCCTGGCGCGTCGCCGGAATCGCGCCGAGCCGGCGACCGGCCGACGGCCGCTACGGCGACAACCCCTACCGGTTCCAGTACTTCTACCAGTACCAGGTCGTGATCAAGCCGTCGCCCGTCGACATCCAGGAGACCTACCTCCAGTCGCTCTACCACCTGGGCATCGATCCCGGAGCCCACGACATCCGCTTCGTCGAGGACAACTGGGAGTCGCCCACGCTCGGGGCCTGGGGCCTCGGCTGGGAGGTATGGATGGACGGGATGGAGATCACCCAGTTCACGTACTTCCAGCAGGTGGCCGGCATCGACTGCCGGCCGGTGTCGGTGGAGCTGACCTACGGGCTCGAGCGGCTGGCGATGTACCTCCAGGGCGCGAAGCACGCGTTCGACGTCGAGGTATCCGAGGGCGTCACCATGGGCGACCTGCGGCGCGACTTCGAGCGCCAGCACTGCACCTACAACTTCGACCAGGCCGATACCGACCTGCAGCGCTTGCTGTTCGACAAGTTCGAGGCCGAGGCGACGCGCCTCCTCGCCCTGGAACTCGTCCATCCCGCCTACGAGTTCGCCCTGCGGTGCTCGCATGCCTTCAACCTCCTCGACGCGCGCGGCGTGCTGTCGCACACCGAACGGCAGGGCTACGTCCAGCGGGTGCGGCGCATGACCGAGGCCGCCGCGGCCGCCTACCTCGCCGGCAGCGCCGCCGACGCGGCGCAGGCCGCCTGATGGCGACCCTGCTGTTCGAGATCGGCACCGAGGAGCTCCCCAGCTGGTTCGTGCAGCAAGGCAGCGACGCCCTGGCCGATCTCCTCGTGACGCGCCTGGCGGGAGCGAGCGTGGAGCACGGCGCGCTGCGCTCCTACGCCACGCCCCGGCGGCTCGCGATCGTCGTCGAGGACGTCGCGGAGCGCAGCCTGAGGCGGCAGGTGACGCGCCGCGGCCCGCCCGAGAGCGCGGCCTTCGACGCCTCCGGCGCGCCGACGCGCGCGGCGCTCGGCTTCGCGCGCTCGTCGGGTGTCGATCCCACCGACCTGGTCGTCGACGACCTCGGCAAGGGCCGCTACGTCTACGCGACGGTCGAGGTCGGCGGCGAGCCGACCGTGACGCTGCTGAGCGCGCTGCTCGCCGGCGTGGTGCAGGACCTCCCCGCGCCCCGCAAGATGCGCTGGGCCGAGGTCGAGACGCTCTTCGTGCGGCCGATCGCCTGGCTGGTGGCGCTGCTCGACGACGTGGTCGTTCCCGTCGAGGTCGCGGGCGTCCACGCCGGCCGCGCGACCCGCGGCCACCGCTTCCTGCACGCCGGGGCGATCGAGCTGCCGCACGCGGACGCGTACGAGGGTGCGCTCCGCGGCGCCTCGGTGATCGCCGACCGGGCGGAGCGGCGCGCGGCGGTCGTGGAGGCCGCCCGCGGCGTGGCGGCGGGGGAGGGTCTCGAGCTGGTGAGCGACGCCGAGCTCGAGGACGAGGTGTGCGACCTGCTCGAGACGCCGGTCGCGGTGCTCGGCGCGTTCGGCGAGCGCTTCCTCGACCTACCGGACGACGTCCTCGGCACCGTGATGATCCACCACCAGCGCTTCTTCCCGACGCGCGGCGCCGACGGCCGGCTCGCGCCGCGGTTCGTGGCGCTCTCGAACAACCGCGTCCCCGACGGAGGCGTCGTGCGGCGCGGCTACGAGCAGGTGCTCCGCGGTCGCCTCGACGACGCCCGTTTCTTCTGGGACGCCGATCGCAGCGAGAGCCTGTCGCGGCACGCCTGGGGACTCTCCGGCATCGCCTTCCAGAAGGAGCTCGGCAGCATGGGCGACAAGGTCGCCCGGATCAGCACGTCGGCCCGGCAGCTCGCCGACGTCCTCGGCGTCAGCGAGGACGAGGCGGCGACGCTCAAGGCGGCGTTGCGCGTCTTCCGCGCCGACCTCTCGACCAAGATGGTCCACGAGCTCCCCGAGCTCGAGGGGACGATGGGCCGCGCGTACGCGCTCGCCGAAGGCCAGCCGTCCGAGGTGGCCGTCGCCCTCGAGGACGGCGTGCTGCCGCGCGCCCACGGCGGCCGGCTGCCGTCCACTCGCGTCGGCGCCATCCTGTCGGTCGCCGATCGGCTCGACACCCTCGTCGGCTTCTTCGCGATCGGCCGCCGACCGAGCGGCTCGGCCGATCCGTACGGCCTGCGCCGCGCCGGAGTCGGGGCGGTGCGGACGGTGGCGGCCCAAGGGTGGCGCGTGCCCTTCCGCAAGCTGATCGACGCCGCCGCCTCGGGGTTCGACGGGAGCGTCGACGTCGCCGACGACGTCCTCTCGGACGTCGAGGCCTTCGCGTGGGACCGCGTATCGGCCCTGCTGGCCGAGGAACGCGTCCCCACGCCCGTGATCCGGGCGGCGGTGCACGGGAGCCGCTCCGTGATCGGGGCGGCCAGGCGCGCCCATCTGCTCCGGGCGCTCATGACGCGCGACGGCTGGGTCGACCTCATGACGCTCTACAAGCGCGCCGCCAACCTGGGCCGTCAGGCCCCCGATGGGGCGAGCGTCCGCTCGGCGCTCTTCCGTGACGCCGCCGAGGCGCCCCTGTTCGAGGCGCTCCCTGACGCGCGGCGTGGGGTCGAGCGCCTGATGGCGGGCGTCCGCAAGCAGCTGGTGCCATGGGACCTCGGGAAAGCGCCCAACCGGGAGTTGGGTGGGCTCGACGAGGCCGTGGCCGAGGTCCTGCGCCTCAAGGCGCCGCTCGACGCCTTCCTCGACAGCGTGCACGTGATGGTCGACGCCGAAGAGGTGCGCGTGAACCGCCTGGCGCTCCTCGCCGCCGTCGCGAACGTCCTCCGCGACCTCGGGGCGCTCGAGCACCTCGAGGCGGGTGAGGCCTGAGGTCGGTCGAATAGCGACCCGAGGCTCTCGGGGCGCTCGAGCACCTCGAGGCGGGTGAGGCCTGAGGCTCGAGCACGTGCACGAAGAACGCCCCGAGCGGTTGCTCGGGGCGTTCCGTCTGCCTGGTGCCGAAGGCGGGACTCGAACCCGCACATCCTCTCGGACACACGACCCTGAATCGTGCGCGTCTACCAATTCCGCCACTTCGGCACGCAGCCGTGTCGGACCGGCCAACTCGAACCGTGCCGCTGCGCCTACGGCGCGGCGACAGAGAAGTGTATCCGAGCGGGAGCGCGCCGCGCAAGGCGCGATGACCCGAAGCGTCGCGCGCGGCCGCACCGCCTCGGAACCCGGGTCCGGCTCATGCGCGCAGCCCAACGCATACACTCCTCGCATGGAACGAATCGCGCTCGTGACCGGCGCGGCCAGCGGCATCGGGCGCGCCGTGGCGTTCGAGCTCGCCGCGGCCGGGTACGCCGTCGGCGTCGTCGATCGGCCCGCCTCCGACGGGGCCGCGGTC
>SKWV01000316.1 GCA_007128755.1 Trueperaceae bacterium | reverse complement strand
GGGAAACACGCCGACCACGTCGGTGCGCACGGCGCTGCTGCGGCTCTCGAACGTGGAGGGGCTCGCGACCTCTTGGCCGCCGATCAGGTTGGCGAACGTGGTGGGCATGGGGAGCCTCCGAGGCGTGACGCTATCACGGTGGGGAAGGGAGCGCTGATCACGGCGATCGCGCAACAGGTTGCTCGACGACGCCAGCATCTCGTGCGAAACAACGCTCGGTGAAGCCATGGGCCGCCGTACACTCGGAACCGATGAGCGACTGGTCCTCGACAGCCCCACCGCTCGCTCGGAAAGTCATCGGGCGTGGAGCGACGATCGTCGATCCGTGTCCCGGAATGAGATCGCCGCTGAGGTGCCACCAGTGATACCTACGCAGCAAGTAGGCGATCCACGTGATGCGAGGCCGCTACCCCACGTCTCCCTCATCCTGCCCGTTCGCAACGAGGTTCCGTACATCGAGGCGTGTGTGCTGCGCCTCCTCCAGCAGGACTATCCGAAGGACCGTCTCGAGATCCTCGTCGTCGACGGATGCTCGCGTGACGGAACACGCGAGAGCGTGATCGGCCTCCAGGATCGCTTCCCCGAGGCGCGACTGCGCCTGCTCGACAACCCGGCCGGGACGGTGCCCCACGCCCTCAACATCGGCATCCGCGAAGCCCGCGGAGACGTGATCGTTCGGATCGACGGGCACACCGTGCCGGCAGCAGACTACGTCGCGTCTTCGGTGGCGGCCCTCGAAAGCTCGGGGGCTGCGAACGTCGGGGGCGTCGTCGAGCCCATCGGCGACACGCCCTTCGGCCTGGCGGTGGCCATAGCGACGAAGCATCCGCTCGGCGTGGGCGACGCCCGCTTCCGGACCGGCGGTGCGGCGGGTGATGTCGACACCGTACCGTTCGGCGCGTTCCGCCGCGATGTCTTCCGGCGCGTCGGCCTGTTCGACGAGAGCCTCGTCCGCAATCAGGACTACGAGATGAACCTGCGCATCCGCAAGGCGGGTGAGCGCATCTACCTCGATCCCTCCATCCGCTTCACGTACACCCCGCGCGGTAGCCTACGCGCGCTCTGGCGCCAGTACTTCCAGTACGGCTGGTGGCGCGTTGAGACGGCGCGCCGTCATCCCCGGTCGCTTCGGTGGCGGCAGTTGATACCTCCTGCCTTCGTCGCCGCCGTGCTGGTGTTCGCTCTGATCCTGCCTTTCGGAGGCATCGCCGCGCTTCCGTTCACGGCACTGGCGGCGGTCTACGTAGGCACCGTCGTGGCGATCTCGGTCTCGTCCGCGAAGGGTCGGACATCACCCGCCCACGTGGCGCTGGCCTTCGTGACGATCCACTTCGGATGGGGGCTCGGTTTCCTGCTCAACGTGTGCACGGGCGGAAGGTACCCATATCGCGCGCAGCGCGCGCATGTGCCGAGGCTCGAAGATGCGCCGGACCCCGCTTGATCGCCATGACTATGGATCGTCAACCGCCCCCCGGAGTGGTCGGTGAGCCTGGGGCGTCATCGGTTGCACGTCGTGCGCGCGTACGGTGTTGACGTGGGCGTCCGATGACGCACGCTACACTCGCGCCGTGACGCATTCACCTTCCCACACCACCCTCGTCACCGGCGGCGCCGGCTTCATCGGCTCCCACGTGGTCGAGATGCTCTTGTCCCGCGGCACCCCCGTCACGATCCTCGACGACTTCTCCTCCGGCCGCGAAGCCAACATCCCGGATCACGCCCAGCTCCGCGTCGTCCGCGGCGACGTGGCCGATGCCGATGCGGTGGCCGACGCCCTCGATGGCTGCTCGCGGGTGGTGCACCTCGCCGCCGTGGCCTCGGTGCAGCGTTCGGTCGAGGACCCGATCCAGACGCACCGGAGCAACCTCATCGGCACCGTCCAGCTCCTCGAGCGGTGCCGGCACGTCGGCGTGGAGCGCGTGGTGTACGCGAGCAGCGCCGCGGTCTACGGCAACTCGCAAGAGCCGCCGGTGCGTGAGGACGGTCCGCTCGATCCGGAGACGCCGTACGCGATCGACAAGCTCGCGGGCGAGCACTACCTGCGCTACTACCGGCGCGTCCACGGTGTGTCGGCGATGTCGCTGCGGTTCTTCAACGTCTACGGTCCTCGGCAGGTGAGCGACTCGCCGTACTCGGGGGTGATCAGCCTCTTCACGAGGAGCGCGTTGACGGGCGCACCGTTGACGGTGATGGGCGACGGGTTGCAGACGCGCGACTTCGTTTACGTTGAGGACGTCGCCGCGACGGTCGTGGCTTGCCTCGACCTGGAGCGGCTACCGTCGGCCTCCGTCCTCAACGTCGGCGGCGGAACGCCGACGAGCGTCCTCGACCTGATCGACACGCTCGAGCGGGTCCATGGACAGCCGCTCGAACGGCGGTTCGCTCCGGCCCGGCCGGGTGAAGTCCGTCACTCGCATGCCGACGTCTCGACGCTCTCGAAGGCGGTGGGTAAGATTCCCGTGACGAGCCTGATGACAGGATTACGGAACCTCTACGTGCAGGCGGCAGACTAGAGATCGTCCGCCGCTGGTACGCTCAGAGACGAGTGAGGGTGTCGTGATCAATTCTCAACGAGGACGCGATGAACACACCGACGGGGACCGGAAGGCGAGCGCCTTGCGCGGCGGCTACTCCGCGCCGCGCCAGCCCTCGAGGGACCCGACGAAGACGCTAGGGACGCCAGACACGTTCAGCGGGTACATCGCGCGCCGCAAGAACGCCTGGCGCGGGACGGCGACCGTCGAGACGGTCGAGCGACGTCCGTCGAGCGCACCGTGGCTGACGATCGTGGACGTGATGGGCCTGGTCGCGGCGTTGATCGTGATCGCCCTCGGCACCGGCACCGACCAAGCCGAGGGACGGATGTTCGTCACGATCCTGGCCGCCAGCAGCGCGTACGTCTGGTTCCTGTTCGGCCAGTTCAAGTCGCTCGAGACCATCTTGCGGCGGCAGCGCCCGACCGCGTTCTTCATCCCGTCGGTCGCCGCCCTCTCGACGGCGCTGATCCTCGCCATCGCGGGCATGACCATCAACGTCGCGGCCCTCGGCCTCTTCGTGGTGGTGTGGACGCTCCTGCAGTACCTGGGACGAACCTTGCTCCCGAGCGACCACAACCGCCTCAAGATCCTGCTCGTGGGCGATCCGAGCTTCCGTGACGAGCTCGAGTCGGTCGAGGGGCTGCAGATCGAGAGCCGTGTCGACCCACCCGAGCGCATCCAGGGCTGGGACATCGTCACCACCGATCCGGCCGAGACCTACGAGCCGGAGTGGCTGCAGTGGATGGGCCATGCCGACATGTACGGCGTCAAGGTCCTGTCGGCGCCGCTCGTGCTCGAGACGCTCACGCGCCGAGTCCCGATCGAGATGCTCAGCGGTCGCTGGGCGTTCGAGGTGCTGCACGGTCGCTCCGGCTACCTCTTCTGGAAGCGCCTCTTCGACCTGACGGCCGTGATCGTCCTGGCGCCGTTCATCCTGCTGTTGGCGGCGGTCGTGGCCGCGATCGTCTACTTCGATACCGGTCGGCCCATCCTGTTCTGGCAGGAGCGGGTCGGGGTCGGCGGTCGACCGTTCCGCATGGTCAAGTTCCGGACGATGCGGCCAGACGCCGAGCAGAACGGAAGCGCCTTCGCCACCGAGAGCGACATGCGTGTCACGAAGACGGGCCGCTTCCTGCGCCACTACCGGCTCGACGAGATCCCACAGCTCTGGAATGTCCTCCTGGGCGAGATGAGCGTCATCGGGCCGCGGCCCGAGCAGAAGCAGTTCGCGACGCAGTTCGCGCACGAGATCCCGCTCTACGGCCTGCGCTCGAACCTACGCCCCGGCATAACCGGCTGGGCCCAGGTGATGCAAGGGTACGCGGCCGACACCATCGAGACCGAGACGAAGCTGCGCTACGACTTCTACTACGTCAAGCACTGCTCGTTCGCGCTCGACGTCAGGATCGTCTGGGAGACCATCCGCACGATCCTGACCGGCTTCGGCTCACGCTGAGGCCTCGTCTCCACCGAACCGGGTCTCCAGCCGCGGGAACCGAGCGGTGAACGTCGTGCCCGCACCCGGGCTCGAGCTCACACCGATGCTGCCGTCGAGCGCCTCGACCACGCGCTTGGCCACGGTCAGTCCGACGCCGGCACCGGCGCTGCCCTGCCCCGACACGTACCGCTCGAACACCCGGGCCTGAGCGGTCGCCGTGAGCCCGGGTCCGTCGTCGGTCACCTCGAACGTGACGTGGGCATCGTCGACCCGGGTGCGCACGACGACACCCTCGCCTCGGCCCGCGGCCTGCACGGCGTTGCGGATGAGGTTGCGCGCGACCTGCCGCATGCGCTCGTTGTTCGCGAGCACGCGCGTGTCGCCATCCCCGGGCTCGACGCTCACGCCGGGATACTC
>SKWV01000094.1 GCA_007128755.1 Trueperaceae bacterium | reverse complement strand
GGCCGAGGTCGCGGGGCCGAGGTCGCGGGGCCGATCGGGCGGCCGCCGGACGACCACGCACCGCACGCTCACCGGGCGATGATGGTCCCATGCCCCTCCCACCCAGCGACGACACCATCAGCGCCATCGCGACGGCGCCCGGGATGGGCGCCATCGGCATCGTCCGCCTCAGCGGGCCGCGGGCGCTCGAGGTGGCGAGCCGCGTGTTCCGGCCGGCGTCCGGACGGGTGGTCCAGGACATCCCACCCGGGCGCGCGACGTTCGGTCACGTCGTCGACGGCGACACGCTGCTGGACGAGGGCCTGTTGCTCGGCTTCCGCGCGCCGAAGAGCGCGACCGGGCAGGACGTGGCCGAGCTCCAGGTGCACGGCGGCACCGCGCTGCTCCAGGCGGTGCAGGCGGCCTGCCTGCGCGCCGGCGCGCGCGCGGCGGGTCCCGGTGAGTTCACGCTCCGCGCGTTCCTCGCCGGCAGGATCGATCTCGCGCAGGCGGAGAGCGTGCAGGCGCTGGTGAGCGCGCGCTCGGACGCGGCCCGCCGCCACGCCACCCTCGGGCTCACCGGCGCGCTGTCGGCGCGGCTCGACGCGATCCAGCGCGAGCTCACGGCGCTCTACGCCGCCGTCCTCGCCGTGCTGGACTACCCGGAGGAGGGCGTGCCCGACGCCGAGATCGCGGAGCCGCTGGAGCGGGCCACGCGGGCCATCGACGAGCTCCTGGCGACGGCGGCGGCGGGCCGAGCGGCGACGCAGGGCGCGCGCCTGGCGCTCGTGGGCAAGCCCAACGCCGGCAAGTCGAGCCTCCTGAACGCGCTCCTCGGCTACGAGCGCTCGATCGTGAGCGATGAGCCGGGCACGACCCGCGACTACCTGGAGGCGCCGCTGGAGCTGGGCCGCGTCACGGTCACCGCCGTCGACACGGCCGGCCTGCGTGAGACGTCGGACACGGTCGAGGCGTCCGGCGTCCGCGCGGCGGAGCGCCTGGCCGCCGGGGCCGACGTGGTGGTGGCGCTCGTCGACGCGTCACGACCGCTCGACGCGAGCGACGTGCACCTCGTCACGCGCCTCGAGGGACCGCGGACGGTGTGGGTGGCGAGCAAGGCCGACCTGCCGCCGGTGTGGCCCGACGACGCGCTGGGCGCTCGCCCGCTGCGCGTCTCGACCCGGACCGGCGAGGGCCTGGACGCCCTCAGGGCGACGCTCGAGGAGACGCTCGTGGGCGACGCAGCCGCGAGCGAGGTCTGGGTGGTGCACGAACGGCACGAGGCGGCGTTGCGCGAGGCGCGCGAGGCGCTGGAGCGCGCGCGCTTCGCCCCCGACGACCTGCGCGGCCTCGATCTCGAGACCGCCCTGCGCGCCTTGGGCGCGATCACCGGGCGCACCGAGGTCGCCGAGGACACGCTGGCGGAGGTCTTCGCGCGGTTCTGCGTCGGGAAGTAGCCGCGGCGAGGAACCGCCGGGGGGGCCGAGACTCAGCGGCCGGCCGCCGTCGTGGCCAGGGTGCGCGCGTCGAGGTCGGCCTGCTCGGCCTCCCGCGCGGCGCGGGCGACGGCCTCCGGGAACGCGGCCGTGAGGCGCGCGAGCACCGTCTCGGCGGTGTACTCGATCATGCGCGTCAGCGCGCGGCCGCCCCACCGCTCTGCCTCGGGGAGCGCGACGAAGACGGAGATGATGAGGTCGTAGCCGACGACGCTCCCGCCGCCGTCGGAGCGCACCACGGCGTCGCCCGACACGCTGGCCCAGCCGGGCCCGGTCGACGGCACGTCGAGACCGGTGAGCCGCGCGCCTCCATCCGTCGGAGTCAGCACCGACCTGAACGGCAGGTCGCGCTGTCCGAAGAGCGCCGCGTTGATCGGCAGGACCGCCTCGACCACGATCGGTGGCCCGGGCTCGACCCGCAGGTCGCGCAGGAAGCGGGCATACGCGAGGCTTCGGGTCACGTCGCGCACGAAGGCGATCGCGACGCTCGGCGGCGCCGCGATCGGCACCTCGAACGAGATCGCGTGCTCGAAGTTCACGCCCTCACCGGGCCCTCGGTCCGACCCACTCGACCCGCACGGTGCCGTCCGTGACCGCCTCCTCGATCTCGGCATCGGTCGCCGAGCGGAGACGCGGCAACTCGGCGAAGAGCGCCGCCGCCGTCGCGAACCCGACCCTCACGGTCACCGGCCCGTCGTCGATCGTGCGGCCGACGCGCCACAACAGAGCAGCCCCGAGCTGATCGAACGTGTCGTCGTCGATGAGGCTCCTCGCCGCCGCGGTGGGCACCTCGCGCTGCATCTCCGGATCCATGACCTCCAGGCTACCGCACGGGGCGCGCCGGGAACGTCCCGAGCGCGAGCCTATCGACGTGCTAGCCTTCGCGACGTGCGCACGAGACTCGCCTGGCTGGGCATCTACCTCCGCGGCATCGCCATGGGAACGGCCGACGTCGTGCCGGGCGTCTCCGGCGGCACGATGGCGCTCGTCCTCGGCATCTACGAACGGCTGGTGGCCGCCCTGCACGCTGCGACGGGCGCGGCGCCGTGGCGCGCACTGCGTGAGCGCGGACTCCGTGCGGCCTGGCAGGCCGCCCATGGGCCCTTCCTGCTGCCGCTCGTCGCCGGCATCGCGACCGCGGTCCTCCTCCTGGCGCGCGTGGTGGAGGTGATGCTCCTCGATTACCGCGTCCTGCTCTATGCGGCCTTCACGGGGCTGGTGGCCGCGTCCGTCGTCATCGTCGCGCGGCAGGTGCGGGGACCCTCCACGCTGCTGGTGCTCGTCGGCGCCGCCGCCGCCGTCGTGACGTTCGCGCTGCTCGGGCTCGCGCCGACCACCACCCCCGACGGATCGTGGTTCCTGGTGGTCACGGGCGCGATCGGCATCTCGGCGTTGGTGCTGCCGGGCGTCTCGGGCGCCTTCCTGCTGATGGTGCTCGGCCAGTACGAGACCGTGATCGGCGCCATCAGCCGCCTCGACCTGGCCGTCCTGGCGCCGTTCGCGATCGGCGCCCTGATCGGGCTGGCGACGGTCGCACGCGTGCTCCACGCCCTGCTGCGACGTGCGCCCGCGCTCACGCTGGCCGCGCTCGCCGGCATCATGATCGGCTCGCTGCGGCGGCTCTGGCCCTGGGTCGATGCCGCCGAGGCGACGTTGCATGGGCTCCCCGGGCGGGAGGTCGTCACGCTCCCGCCGTCGGTGCTGGGACCCGAGGGCTGGATCCCGGCGCTCGCGATCGCGCTGGCCGCGGCCGGTGTGGTCGCGCTGCTGGAGTGGGGCGGCGCGAGGCGGGTACCGCGCGAACCGTTCTCATCTGCTTCATGAGTCGTGGTACGCGTCTTCATGGTGCCGTGCTGCGATGAGGTATCGCGCGTCGCGCGCCGGAGCGTGCTCAGCCAGGAGCGCGGATGGGCGCGGGCGTCCGACGCTACGGAGGCACCCATGCAGCATCGCCATGACCGCACGTCTGCGCCAGGACCGTACGCCGCCAGGCGGCTCCTGCTCATCCTCGCGCTCATCGGGCTGGCCCTCGGTCCTGGCGCCGCGTTCGCCGAGGCCGAGCCGCTCGACGAGCGCGCCGCCATGCTCGAAGACGAGCAGAACACCATCGACATCGTCAACCAGTTCGGCGCCAGCGTCGTGGCCATCATGGTCGAGGTGCTCGGCGAGACCGTCGACCCCTTCCAGGCACTGCCGCCCCAGTTCCGAGACTTCTTCCGCGCGCCCGAGGCGCCACAGGTGCCGCAACCCCGTCGCGGGTCGGGCAGCGGGTTCCTGATCGAGAGCGGGCACATCGTCACCAACTACCACGTGGTGGCGGCCGCGCTCCAGGAGGGTTCGGTCGAGCTGCTCGAGGGCGCCAGCATCTCCGTCACGTTCCCCGCGCGCGAGGATGGCATCCCGGCGCGGGTCCTGGGGGCCAATCCCGACTTCGATCTCGCGCTCCTCGAGATCGACGACGAGAACGACCTCCCCCAGGTCGAACCGATCCGCTTCTCCGACCGCCCGGTGCAGGTGGGCCAGAAGGTGGTCGCGATCGGCAATCCGTTCGGCCTGCAGTCGACCGTGACGACCGGGATCGTGTCCGCCCTGGGCCGTGACCTCGAGACCATCGGCCGCATCGAGATCCCGATGATCCAGACGGACGCCGCCATCAACCCCGGTAACTCCGGCGGCCCGCTGCTCGATTCGCGCGGCCGCCTGGTGGGCATCAACACGGCGATCATCACGGGGCGGGGCGGAGCGGGCAGCGTCGGCATCGGCTTCGCGGTACCCGCAGCGCTGCTCGACGAGAGCCTCGCCGAACTGGAGGAGGGTGGCCTGGTCGGCATCTTCGCCGCCCAGCTCGATCCCGACCGCCCGCGCTTGGGCGTCAGCATCACGACCGTCGACGCGTACCCGCAGGCCGTCCGCGACGCGCTGGCCCTCCCCGATCAGGGTCTCGTCGTCATGGACGTCCAGGAGGGGTCGCCGGCCGAAGAGGCCGGCATCACCGGCCCGACCTTCTCGGCGATGGTCGCCGGCCAGGAGTACCCCGCCGGCGGCGACATCCTCGTCAGCGTCGAGGGTGATCCGCTCATCCGGCCCGAAGACCTGCAGCGCATCGTCTTCGGGCGCGACGCCGGCGACGAGGTCGAGCTCGAGGTCTGGCGCAACGGCGCCACCCGGACCGTGACCATCGAGCTCAGGGCCATCACGCCCGAGGTCGAGCCCGCGGCGGCCGATTGAGCCGGCGCCCCAGCTCGCGGTGCGGCGGCTGCTAGACTCGGCCGTGCCGTCACCTCACGCAGGCTTCCACGCCGTCCACGCCGTTCCCGTCGCCGCTGAAGGCGACGACGGGAACGGCCTCCTCGTGCGCGTGCGGACGCGCGGAGCGGCGCCGCTCCGCGCCCACCTGCGCAGCGAACCCGACAACGAGGAGCGGCTGGTCGCGCTCGAGCCGGGCGAGCTTCGCGACGGCTGGCGCGACTGGTCCGCACGCCTGACGCCGGTCGGGCACGATAGCGTCACGCGTTACGCGTTCCGCTTCGTGTTCGCCACGGAGCAACGCTGGCTCGCGCAGGACGGGCTCCACCCGGTCATGCCGAGCGTCGACGTGCACTTCCGCCACGTCGCCGGCTACCGCCCCGCCGCGTGGGTGTGGGACCAGGTCGTGTACCAGGTCTTCCCCGACCGCTTCCGCGACGGCGACCCGGACAGCAACGTGCGCAGCGACGCCTACCCGTACGGCGGGCAGGGCGTCGTCGCCCGCGCCTGGGACGAGCTGCCGACGCGCGGCATGGGCGCGCGCGAGTTCTTCGGCGGCGATCTCGACGGCGTCCGCGAGGCGCTCCCCTACCTCGAGGACCTCGGCGCGTCGACGCTCTACCTCAACCCGATCTTCACCTCCCCGAGCTCGCACAAATACGACACCGTCGACTTCGACCGCGTCGATCCCCACCTGGGCGGCGACGCCGCGTTCGAGCGGCTCGTCGAGGCGCTCCGCGCTCGCGGCATGCGCGTGATCCTGGACGCCGTCGTCAACCACACGTCGGAGCGCCACCCGTGGTTCGGCAAGCCACCCGAGACCGCCGCGGCCGCTGCCCCCGTCGTGGCCGACGCCGGGGCGCCCGCCGACGCCGGGGCGCCCGCCGGCGCCTACGCCTCCGCCGATTCCCCCACGCGCGACCACTACGTGTTCGACGACTCGGGCGATCCCGACTCCTACCGGGGCTGGGCGGGCGTACGCACGCTGCCGGTGCTCGACTTCGCCTCGGCGGGGGTCCGCGACAAGGTGTACGCCGGCGACGACGCCGTGTTGCGGCGCTGGCTGCGGCCGCCGTGGCGGATCGACGGCTGGCGGCTCGACGTGATCCACATGCTCGGCGAGGGGCCGGGGGCGCTGCACAACCACCGTCACGTGCGCGCGATACGCCGGGCCATCCGCGAGGAACGCGACGACGCCTACGTGCTGGGCGAGCACTTCTTCGAGGCGACCCCGTGGCTCCAGGGCGATCAGGAGGACGGCGCGATGAACTACGCCGGCTTCCTCCGGCCGATGCTCGCCTTCTGGGCGGGCGTCGACTTCCGCGGCGACCCCGCCCCGATCGACGCGCGCGACCTCGACGACTGGCTCACCGGCGTCCGCGCCCGCCTCCCCTTCCCCATCCAGCTGTCGCAACTCAACCTGCTCGACTCGCACGACGTGCCGCGCTTCTTGACGCGTGTGGGCGGCGACGTCGCCGCGCTCGCCGCCGCGGCGCACGCGCTCTTCACGTACGTCGGCGTGCCCAGCGTCTACTACGGCGACGAGATCGGCCTCGAGGGCGGCGAGGACCCCGACTGCCGCCGCCCCTTCCCGTGGGACGAGACGCGGTGGGACGCCGGCCTCCGCGCGACGTACCGCGCGCTCGCCCACCTGCGGCGCCGCGCCCCGCCGTTGGCGCGCGGTCGCTACGAGACGCTGGCCGCCCACGGCGACGTGTTCGCTTTCGCGCGGGAGCTCGGTGGCGACGCGACCATCACGATCATCCATCGTGGCTCGAGCGCGCGCGCCGTCACGCTCCCCGCCTGGGCCACCGGCGTCGCCGGACCCTGGACCGACGCGCTCCGAGGCACGCGCTACGATGCCGGCGACCACGTCACCCTCACGCTGCCGCCGCGCTCGGGCACCGTGCTCGTCAGCGACCCTGCCTGGCTCGCGCCCGTCTCGTGAGCACCCGCATCGGCGAGGGGCCGGCGCGCGTGGGCGTGGTGCTCTCGGGCGGCGGCGCGCGCGGCTTCGCGCACATCGGCACGCTGCGCGTCCTGGAGCGCCACGGCATCGAGGTCGGGGCGCTCGCGGGCACGTCGATGGGCGCGATCATCGGCGCCCTCTACGCCGCCGGCTACCGCGCCGACGACCTGCACGAGCTCGCGCGGTCGGTCAGCTGGCGCGACGTCATCGACCTCTCGTTCCAGGCGGGGCTGCTCAAGGGCCGGAAGCTCCACGCGCTCCTCGCCGATCACCTACCGGCACGCTTCGACGATCTCGACCTCCCGCTCGCGGTCACCTGCACCGACATCGAGTCGGGGCAGGAGGTCGTCTTCACCGACGGTGACCTCATCGACGCGGTGCGGGCCTCGTCGAGCCTGGCGGGGGTGTTCGAGCCGATCCAGATCGACGGCCGGACGCTCGCCGACGGCGGCATCTGCAACAACCTGCCGGTCGACGCCCTCGCCCTCATGCGCGCGACCTTCACCATCGCGTCCGACGTGACGCCGCCCAGGCACGCCACCTACATCTCGCCCAGCGACGACGGCAGGCCCTGGTGGGAGCGCGTGGTCGGCATCGTGACCCTCGAGCACCGGACGCCCATGGCGGCGATGACGCTCCGCGCGACCGACATCATGTCGCGCATCCTGACCGATGCGCAGTACGTGCACCATCCCGCCGACCTGCGCATCCAGCACGAGCTGCCGACGTTCCGCATCGAGTCCTTCGCCGAGCTCGACGCGATCGTCGCGGAGGGCGAGGCGGTGGCCGAAGCGGCCCTGGAGAACGTTCGTGACCTGCTGCAAGGACACGCGCCAGCACGGCGGTAGACTGACCGTCATGTCCGATACCCCCCCTCGCTCGCGCCGCACGACCGGCCGCCCTTCCAGTCCAGCGGCCGCTCCCGTCACGCTCACGGCGCGGCAACGCTTCTGGCGCGAGGTGCGCGGCTACGCCGAGGCGCTCGCGATCGCCTTCCTCGTGGTCACGTTCATCTTCAACACCGTCGGCGTGGTCGGCTCATCGATGCGCCCGAGCCTCGACGGCGGTGTGGGCTCGTCCAACGTCCTCAGGTCGCTCCTCACCGGCGACCGCGTGTTCATCCCGAAGTACGACACCTGGCTGCGGCGCGCGGGCGCGCTGGGCCCCTACGACCGCGGCGACATCATCGTGGTGCGCGACCCCCCCAACTCGCCCAGCGCGCTGGAGACGGGCCAGCGGCCGTTCTTCATCAAGCGCGTCGTCGCCATCGGAGGCGACGCGCTGCGGATCGAAGCGGGACAGGTGTTCGTCAACGGCCACGCCGTCGATCAGTCGTTCATCACCGCGACGGGCGAGATCACGCCCGATCCCCAGGACTTCCCGGTGATCACCGCGCGGGGCGGGCGGGTCGACGGCCTCGTCGTCCGCTTCGGCGTCACGCCGTCGGGCACCGCCTTCCCCGACCTCCCCGTGAGCGGCTTCTACCCGGCGCCCGTACCGGTCGACGACCCGCGCGTGCAGCTCTACTACGGCGCGATCCTCGACTCGCTCGCGCCGCTCCCCGACGACGTTCCCGACGGGACGCCGTTCGTCCACGACCTGATCGTGCCCGACGGCCACTACTTCATCATGGGCGACAACCGGCAGCGCGCTCGCGGGGGCAGCGAGGACTCTCGGGTGTTCGGGCCCGTGCGCGCCCTGACCGTGGCGGGCAAGGCGACGGCGATCATCTGGCCACCCCAGCGTGACGGGGAGTGGAACTGGCGGGTGCTGGCGCCGCCCGCCGCCTTCGACGAGATCCCGCCGTCACCGCGTGCGCACTGAGCACGACCCGGTATCGGGCGAGGAGCGGGTGAGGGAAGGCGCGCCCGGCGTGGTGCCGGACGAGACCGCCGACAGCGGCGACGGCAGCGCGGACGGCAGCGGCGAGCGCCCCTCCTCGTCGCCGCACGCCTTGCGGCGCTGGGCCGAGACCCTGGTGATCGCGCTCCTCATCGTGACGTTCGGTGCGACGACCGTCGGCATCGAGGGCTCCTCGATGGCGCCGTCGCTCCAGGACGGCGACCGCGCGTTCGTCCCGCGCTACGAGACCTGGCTCGGGCGCCTCGGCGCGACGTCGCTGCAGTACGGCGACGTGGTCTACTTCCGCGCGCCCGGCGACGAACCGCGCTCGCTCCTCGAACGCCTGACCGGCGGGCCGTTCCTCATCAAGCGCGTGGTGGCACGCGGCGGTGACGTCGTCGAACTCCGCGGTGGCCGCCTGATCGTGAACGGATCCGCCTTGGACGAGCCGTACCTCGGCAACGGCCCGGCCGCGAGCGTGACGATCGCACCGACCGTCGTGCCGGAGGACCACGTCTTCGTGCTGGGCGACAACCGGGCGCCGCTCGGCTCGCGCGACTCCCGCGCGTTCGGAGCGGTGCCCGCCTCCAGCGTGGGCGGTCGCGCCGCCTGGGTGGTGTGGCCGCCCTTCCGCAGTGACGAGCGCGGCGCGCTGGGCTGGAACGTCCGGCCCGTGGCGGCGCCCTGATCCGGACGGCCTGGCGGTTCCGCACGCTCCACGCGGGCTCCGCGCCGGCACGGCCCGCGTCCCGCTAGTCGCTCCGGGCGAGGCGGCCGTCGAGCCCCAGGACGTCGGCACGCTCCTGCATCGCCCGCAGCACGAACGCCACGTGGTCCCACAGGTCGACGCCGAGCTCTTCGGCGCCGCGCACGACGTCGTCGCGCGCGACGCCACGCGCGAACGCCTTGTCCTTGAACTTCTTGCGCAGGCTCGGCACGCCTAGGTTCGCGATGTCGCGGTCGGGCCGCACCAGGACGGCGGCCACGACGAGCCCCGTGATCTCGTCGCAGGCGTAGAGCACCTTCGCGAGCCGGCTGGTCCGAGGCACACCGGTGTGGTCGGCGTGGCCGAGGATCGCCTCGAGCATCTCCTCCGGTGCGCCGAGCCCCCTCAGGTGCTCCACGCCCACGAAGGGGTGGCCCGTGCCTTCGAGCGCCGGGTGGCGCTCGTAGTCGAAGTCGTGCAGCAACGCCGTCGCGGCCCACAGCTCCTCGTCGGCCCCCTCCCGACGGGCGTAGGCGACGACCGCCGTCTCGACGGCCAGCATGTGCGTCCGGAGGCTCTCGCTCGTGGTCCACTCGGTCATGAGCCCGTAGGCGGCAGCGCGATCGATGGTCATGCGTGAGCGTACCAGCGAGCCCCCGGCCCGAGCGACCGCCGGCGCCGCGTCCAGCCCGGCGGCGGGCGCTGCTAGACTCCTGGCATGTCCCGCCCCGAGCTGCACGTGTTCGCCGATGCGCGCGCCTTGACGGCTGCGGCCGTGGCCCGCTGGGTCGCCGCCTGCCACCACGCCGTGGCGAAGCGCGGCCGCTTCGTGGTCGCCCTCGCGGGCGGCGGCACGCCGCTCGCCGCCTACCGCCAGCTCGCGGAGCGCCACGATCTCCCCTGGGAGCGGGTGGTGGTGACGTGGGGCGACGAACGCCTCGTGCCGCTCGACCACGAGGAGCGCAACGAACGCTCGGCGCGCGAGGCCCTGCTGTCGCACGTCGGCGTGCACGACGAGCACGTGCTCGGCTGGGGTGAGGGCGACGACGCCACCCTCCTCGCCCGCGCCCACGAGCGACGCCTGCGCGAGGCGCTCGGCGACCCGCCACGGTTCGACCTGGTGCTGCTCGGGCTCGGGGCCGACGCCCACACGGCCAGCCTCTTCCCCGGCACGCGCTCCGTCCACGCGCCGGGTCTCGCCACCGCGAGCACCGCGCCCGACGGGCGGGCGCGCCTCACGCTCACGCCGCGCGCGTTGTCCGGAGCCGAGGAGGTGCTGGTCCTCGTGAGCGGCGCCGACAAGCGCGACGCCCTACGACGCACGCTCCGGCGCGAGGGCGACGAGGACGCGTTGCCCCTCACCGCCCTCACGCCGCCCGAGGCCTTCGTCATCCTCGCCGACGCACAGGCCGCGCCCTCACCCCCAGCGGATGGCGTGGCTGTCGAAGGGTGACACGAGCAGCGGGTGGGTCGCCAGCACCCGCACGCCGTACGCCACGCGGCCGCTGTGGGTGGGCTTGAAGCGCGCCCGGTAGTGCCTGCCGCCGTCGGCATCGGTATCGACGAGCTCCATCGGCACGCGCTGGAGGTTGCGCTCGAGCCGGTCGCGATCGGGCCCGTGGACGACCTCGACCAGCAGGTCCGTGTCTTCCAGGGCGCGCGGGTGGAGGACCGCCTCGACCTCGATCTCCTCCCCGACGCGCCGCAACGCCTCCAAGGCGGGCTTGGCGTGCAGCGTGACCGTCGACCAGCCGTCCGCCACGCGCTTGCGCCACGCGGCGAGGTCGGCCGCGTCCTCCGGCGAGAGCGCGAGGGCGAGGGCACGCCGGCTCGCCGGCGCGTAGTAGCGCGTCGCGTAGTCGTGCACCATGCGCTGGGCGTTGAAGCGCGGCGTCACGCTCGCGATGGCGGCCGCCGACCGCCGCATCCACCCGACGGGCACGCCCTCGGTGTCGCGGTCGTAGTAGCTCGGCACCACCTCGTGCTCGAGCAGCGCGTAGAGCGAGTCGGCGTCCACCGCGTCGGCCTTCTCCTCGTCGTCGTAGGAGCGCTCGCCGCCGATGGCCCAGCCGTTGCGTCCGTCGAACCCTTCGGGCCACCAGCCGTCCAGGATCGAGAGGTTGAGGATGCCGTTCATCGCGGCCTTCTGCCCCGAGGTCCCGGACGCCTCGAGCGGACGGCGCGGGGTGTTCATCCAGACGTCGACGCCGCGCGTGAGCGCGCGGCCGATCGCCATGTCGTAGTCCTCGATGAACAGGACGCGACCGGCGAAGCGCGGGTCCTTGGACAGGTTGTGGATGGCCGCGATGAGGCCTTGGCCGCCCTCGTCGGCCGGGTGCGCCTTGCCGCTGAACACGAGCTGGACGGGCCTCGTCCGGTCGCCGAGGATGGCGGCGAGCCGATCCAGGTCACGGAAGATGAGCGTCGCGCGCTTGTAGGTGGCGAAGCGGCGCGCGAACCCGATCGTCAGCGCCGCGGGATCGAAGAGCTGGCCGATGTTCCGGATCGCGGTCGGACTCGCCTCCTGCCGGTCGAGCTGACGGAGGACGCGGCCCCGCAGGAAGCGCACGCTCTGCTCCTTGAGCGTCCGCCGTGTCTTCCACAGCTCGGCCGGCTCGACGTCTTCGAAGGCGCGCCACATCGCCGTGTCGGCGGAGCGCTTCATCCACTCGGGCGGCAGTGACCGGGCGACGAGCGCCTGGATCTCGGGAGCGATCCAAGTCCGCATGTGGACCCCGTTCGTGACGTGGCCGATCGGCACCTCCTCCTCGGGCACCTCGGGCCAGAGGTCGCTCCAGATGCGCCTGCTGGTCTCGCCGTGGAGCTTCGCGACGCCGTTGCGGCCGGTCGTGAAGCGCAGCGCGAGGGCGGGCATCGAGAAGACCGGTCCCCAGCCGTGATCCGCGCGCCCGAGGTCGAGGAACTCCTGCTGCCGCAGGCCGAGGCTGCCCCAGTAGGAGCCGAACGCCTGACCGAGGAGCTCGAACGAGAAGGCGTCGTTGCCGGCGGCCACCGGCGTGTGCACGGTGAACACGGTCCCGGCCGCGACGATCTCGCGCGCCTGGTCGAAGGGCATGCCCCGCTCCACGTACTCGCGGCAGCGCTCGAGGGCCATGAAGGCGCTGTGGCCCTCGTTCATGTGCCACGACGTGGGCGCGAGCCCGAGGCGACGGAGCATGCGCACGCCGCCGATCCCCAGCACCATCTCCTGCGCGATCCGCGTCCGCTGGTCGCCGCCGTAGAGGCGCCGCAGGAGCCCGCGGTCGTCGGGGTGGTTCTCGCTCATGTCGACGTCGAGCAGGTAGACCGGGACCCGGCCGACGTGGGCGCGCCAAGCCCTGATCGCCACGTCGCGCCCGAAGATCTGCACCTGGACGGTGACGGGGGCGCCCTCGTCGTCCGTGACCTCGACCAAGGGGAGGTCGTGTGGCCGCTTGCGCTCGTAGACGGCCTCCTGCCGGCCGTCGGCCGCGACGCGCTGGTGGAAGTACCCCTCGGGGTACCAGAGCCCGACGGCGATGAGCGGCAGCCCCAGGTCGGACGCCGCCTTGGTGTGGTCGCCCGCCAGCACGCCGAGGCCGCCCGAGTAGAGCGCGACTCCCTCGTGCCAGCCGTACTCGGCGCAGAAGTAGGCGTACTGGTGCCCATCGACGTCGACCGCGCCGGCGGTCGGATCGCTCCAGGAGCCGTTGCCGAGGTACGCGTCGAACGCCGCCACGGCCGCCGAGTACAGGCCCAAGTACTCCGGGTCGCGCGCGCGGGCATCGAGCCGGTCCTGGTCGATGTCGCGCAGCATCACGACGGGGTTGTGGCCGGACGCCTCCCAGGCGTCGCGATCGAGCTCGCGGAACAGCCGGCGCACACCCGGATCCCAGGTCCAGTAGAGGTTGCGCGCGAGCTCGTCCAATCGCCCGAGCGCGGTGGGGAGGTGCGGGAGCACCGTGATCCGTCCCAGGATGTTCATGAGTCCTCCTGACGCATATCAACCGCAGATGCTACCACCCTGCCGGGCCTCGCTCCGAGTAGGCTGGGGCATGATCCGCCGGCTCGGGCGCGTTCCGACTCCCCCTCCAGGTCGAGCGGCACGCGGTACCTGGCCGGCGGTGGTCCTGCTCCTGGCCCTGCTGGCCCCGGCGGCCGCGCAGACCTCGAGCGTGGGCGTCGTCGCCGGCGCTTCGGGTCCAGCCCTCCTCGGCCGCGTCACCGGCGTCCGCGCCGGCGACGCGGGCATCGACGCGTGGGCGCGCGTCGGGAGGGACGCGGCTCTGGGGGCGCTCTGGCGCTACACGCGCGTGTTCGGTCCGCTCGGGAACGTCATCATCGAGGGTGGCGCCGCGCTGCTGATCCCCTCCCAGGCGCCCCTGCCCGACTTCCGGGCCGCACTGGGGGCGCGCGGGGTCGTCGGGCCACTCGCCGCGACCCTGCGCGTGGACGCCGGCACGGTGTCGGAGTACGAGCTCGACGGGGCGATCGCGTCGGAGGCGGCGCGGCGGGTCGCCGGCGCCCCCCGGGGCGCGTGGGACGCCGGGGCACGGCTGAGCGTCACCTATCGCGTCGATCGCGCCACGACGGTGACGTTCGAGCCCCGCGCTCGCTGGGTCGACGGTGCCGGTGTGGCGTTCGCGACCGCGACGCTGCGCCGCGGCGGCTCCGGTGGCGAGTTCGACCTGTGGCTCGGCGTGGAGGGCGGGGCGTTCGCCGACCGTCGATCGGCCGCCCTGGGCGCGGGCACGGTGTGGACTCGCCGGCGGGAGCCCGACTCGTCCCTCCGGGTCTGGCTCGGCACCGACGGCGTGAGCGTCCTCCCCGGCGTCGAGGCGCTGCTCGCGAGCCGCACGCCCAGCGCGTCGCTCACCCTCGGCCTCGAGTGGGTGCCCCACCGGCTCGACGCCTATGCGTGGCGCGCGACCTTCGAGGCATCGAGCCCGTCGCCCCCGCCGGAGGGCGGCACCTGGCGCCTGCGCGCGGCGGTCGCCGGCGGTGCGACGCCACACACCGCCGCGACCAGCGAGGGAACGCTCACGTACTCGCTCTCCCTGGCGCTGGAGCGGCCCTGGACGGGGGCGCCCGAGCCTCCGGTCAGCGGGTCGTCAGGGCCGTGACCTCGCCGGTGGCGAGATCGAGGACGTACACGCCGGGACCCGGGATGGCGCGGAGGTAGGAGCGGGACGCGTCCACGGTGCGGAGGTCGAGCCGCACCAGGCCGACGGCCACGGGCGCGAACCCGCCCCGATGGAGGGTGCCGTCGACGATCACGAGACCCGGCCTCGCCGCGTCCCACACGAGCATCGTCGCGTGCAGGGGCTCGAGGGTCACGTCGGTACGCGTGACGCGGAAGTTGCGCACCTGCTCCGTCGACTCGAAGGGCACGAAGCCTGCACGCTCGACCCGCAGGGCGTGGAAACCCGGGAGCGACGACACCGTGACCGGCGTGCGGCCGGCCGGCTCGCCGTCGACGAAGACGTCGGCATCGGGAACGCTGGTGACGCGGATGCTCCCGCCCGTCACGGCGGTCAGGACGACGTGCACGAAGCGCGTGTCGCGGTCGCGGAGGTCGACGAAGCGGACCTCGGGGAGGTAGCCGTCCTTGCGCACCTCGAGCTCGTACCGCCCCGGCCGGAGGCTCACGACGTCGAGGCCGCCCGTGACACCGAGCGGCACGCCGTCGACGCGCACCTCGGCGTCGCGCGGCTCGCTCGTGACGAAGAGCGACGCGTCGCCGCTCGGCAGATCCGGTGACGCGAGCACGAAGGCCCCTACGAGCGCGGCGAGCTCGGCCGCCACCCGCGGCACGGTCGCCAGCGCCAAGGGGCGCGACAGCAGGTCGCTGGTGCGGTTCTGCACGACGTCGACCGCGAGCAGGTTGACCGCGTACGGCTCGCCGCCGGCACCGGGCCGCGCTACGATCTCGCCCGAGACGGCGTAGCGCGTGCCCTCGAGCTCCGCGATGAGCCGGGTGAACTCGACCTCGAGGGAGCCGGCGATGCCGGGCGTCACGACGGCCGCGAGGGTGACGCGCAGCCCCGCCTCGACCAGCGCGGCGCGGAAGGCCTCCACGACCTGCGTGGCCACCTCGT
>SKWV01000490.1 GCA_007128755.1 Trueperaceae bacterium | reverse complement strand
CCTCCGCCGCAGCCGCGTCGTCGGTGCGCAGCTCGCGCAGCGCCTCGGCGCCGAGGCCTGGCCGCTGCGGCAGGTCGACCATGTCCATGCGCATCATGCGCTCGGTCATGCGCGAGAGGAAGAGGCGGTTGAGGTCGGGGTTGGCCGACATGCGCCGCAGGACGCTCGCGGGCACCTGGAGGACGCGGGTGTCCTCCTCGGCGACGACGTCGGCGGTGCGGGGGACGCCGGTGAGCGCCGCGATCTCGCCGAAGAAGTCGCCGGCGTTGAGGGTCTCGAGGGGGCGGTCGTCCCAGCCGGCGACGGCGCGGCCTTCGATCACGAAGTAGCCGGCGTCGCTCGCTTCGCCGCGGCGGACGATGACGGTGCCGGTGGGGGCGTCGGCGACGAGCGTCTCGGCGGCGAGCTCACGCTGTTCGGCGGGGGTGAGGCGCGCCATGACCGGGAGGTGACCCGCGAGGGCGTCGAAGTCGGCGGGGGTGGCGCCGCGCGTGCCCCGGAGGCCGGGAGCGGCCGCGGCGCCGCGGAGGAGCTTGACGGCCCGGCGCCACTCGGCGGCGGGCTGGCCGAGGCCGGGCATGACGGCGGCGGCGACGCCGAGCGCGAGCGTCACGAGCGCCGTCGCGAGGTAGACGAGGCGGATGTCGAAGAAGTCGGCGAGCCCGACGAGCACCATGCCGATCAGGAAGAACGAGTTCGACGCCACGGAGAAGGTGCTGGCGACGCGCCCGCGGATCTCACGGGTCGTCTGGCGCTGGACGATGAGCCGGCCAGCGATGCTCATGGGGGCGTTGAGGAACCCGGAGATCATGATCAGCGCGATGGCCCACGGCACCGAGGTCGCGAACGCGTAGGCGATGCCGACCACGCCCATGCCGATGAGGGAGATGGTGAGCCACTGGCCCTCGCGGAGCCGGTCGGCGCGGGTGGCCATGATGAGCGCCGCCATCACGAACGCGACCGACGTGAGCGCCTCCTGCACCCCGAACACCCACTCCGAGGCGTTCAGCGCCGTGACGGCGAAGGGGAGGAGCAGCGAGTTGTGCAGCCCGAACGCGACCGCGACGCCGATGCTGACGAGGAGGAAGGAGCGCAGCACGGCGCGCTCCCAGAGGAAGCCGAACCCGGCACCCAGGTTGCGCAGCACCGACTGGCTGCTCGTGCTCGCGGCGCCGGTGACCGGGGGGATCGCGATGCGCGAGAGCAGGATCGCCGAGACGAAGAAGGTGGCGGCGTTGATGTAGAACGCCCATTCGATCGAGGCCCCCGACGCGATGAGGCCGCCGGCGGCGAAGCCGAGGGCGGTGGAGCCGAAGCCGCTGATGGAGAGCATCGAGTTGGCGGCGGCGAGCTCCTCGTCGGAGGCGATGTCGGGCAGCACGCTCGCGTGCGCAGGGTTGAAGAAGGTGCCGATCGCGCTGATCACGGCGACCGCGAGGTAGATCCAGACGATGCCGAACGAGATCAGGAACGGGATCGTGAGGACGAAGAGGCCGCGGAGGACGTCGCAGACGATCATGATCGTCTTGCGGTCGTAGCGGTCGACGAAGACGCCGGCGAAGAGGCCGAGCAGGAGCGACGGCGCGGCGGTCGCCATGAGCACGAAGCCGACGGCCAAGGCGGAGCCGGTCAGTCGGTAGACGAGGATCGCGGCCGCGATGTCGATGAGCGAATCGCCGATGGTGGAGACGAGCTGCGCCGACCACATGAGCCGGAAGCGGCGGTTCCGGAAGATCGTGAACGGGGACGTGCTCACGGACGCGGCGGCCATGTGCTCCTCCAGGAGGCCCGTAGTGGGCTGCCCAACGGTGCGCGACCCTACAGGCCACGATCGGCGACGAAGGAGAAGCCGCCGACACCCCCGTCGATGTCTGCACCAGCGCTACTCTATGCGCAACGCGGCCCTTAGGCGATACCCCGACCCCGCGGCATGTCGCGCGTGGCGACCACGTCGACGCCCGTGCCGAGTGCGTCCGCGAGCACCACGTCGCCCATCGCCACCGGCGCCTCGAGCACGAGCTCGTGCAGCACGCGACAGAGCTCGATCATCGCCCCCTTCGGGATCGTCGCGGCGGTCTTGACGGGCAGGCGCGGCCACGCCCCTCCGTCGACGTGCACCGTCGTGGTCACGAAGCGGCGCGGATCCGTGTGCTCCTGCTCGGCGAAGGCGACGCCGCGCTTGCACGAGTGGCCGCGCACCTCGACCACCTCGCCGTTCGCCGCGTCGACCTCAAGGCGGCACCCGAGCGGGCAGCCGATGCACAGGTAATGGGTGGTCTCGGTCATGTCGCTGGCCCCTCGCGTGGCACGACGCTGACGCGGAGCGCGTCGCCGTGGAAGTCCTGCAGGAACTTGGGACGCACCTTGAGCGTCACCATCTCGCCCGGCACCACGTACCGCAGCGGCCGCTCGTAGACGTCGCCGAGCCTGAGCGTGCAGGGGGCCATGGGCTCGCGGACGCGCAGGTACACGGTGTGCTCGCGGTCGGTCGAGATCGTGGACGGCACGCAGTAGCGGACGTTGTCGCCGGCGTCCAAGCGCACGTTGTCGGCAGCCGAGCGCTCGCCGAGCGCGTGCGCGCCCGCGCTCGCCCCCGCGAGCAGCGACTCCTGACTCACGAAGTCGACCAGGTCGTGGATGTGGACGGCGTTGCCGCACGCGAACACGCCGTCGCGCGACGTCTCCATGCCGCTCGTGACGACCGGTCCGGTGGTGACCGGGTCGAGCCGCACGCGCAGGTGGCGGGCGAGCTCGTTGTCGGGGATGAGGCCGATCGATACCAGCAGGGTGTCGCACGGAACGTCCCACGCCTCGTGCATGCGCGGGCGCAGCGCCTCGTCGACGGGCGCGACCGTGATCATGTCGACGCGCTCGGAGCCGTGGATCCGCACGACCGTGGTGGAGAGGTGGAGGGGGATGTCGAAGTCGTGCAGGCACTGCACGATGTTGCGCGTCAGGCCGTTGGCGTGCGGCATGAGCTCGAACACGCCCACCACCTCGGCGCCCTCGAGCACCATGCGCCGGGCCATGATCAGGCCGATGTCGCCGGAACCGAGGATGGCGACGCGCTTGCCGGGCATGTATCCGGCGAGGTTCACGATCTTCTGGGCGAAGCCGGCGGTCATCACGCCCGCGGGCCTGGAGCCGGGGATGCGGACCGCCTCGCGGGTGCGTTCGCGCGCGCCCATGGCGAGCACCACCGCGCCCGCCTGCAGGCTCCGGACGCCGTGCTCGGGCGACAGCACGCTCACCCGGCGCTCGGCGTCGACGTCGAGCACGTAGGCGTCCGTCAGCACGTCGACGTCGTGCTCGGCGACCTGTTCGAGGAAGCGCTGCGCGTACTCCGGGCCGGTCAGCTCCTCCTTGAAGTGATGGAGGCCGAACCCGTGGTGGATGCACTGCTGCAGGATGCCGCCGGCCTCGCGCTCGCGGTCGACGACGAGCACCCGCTCGGCGCCGGCGCCCTTGGCGCCGACCGCGGCGGCCATGCCGGCGGGTCCGGCGCCCACGACGACGACGTCGTAGCGGCCACGGAGGTCGCTGGGGCGAGCGCTATGCATGGCCGACCTCCTCGCGCGCCAGGGTGATCCAGGAGCCGCCGCCGCGCTTCGTGATCGCGGTGATCGGGACGTCGTGCGACTCCGCGAGCAGCCGCAGGCAGCGCCAGGCGCAGAAGCCGCCCTGGCAGCGGCCCATGCCCGCGCGCGTCCGGAACTTGACGCCGTCCATGGTGCGGGCTCCGCGCGCGATCGCCGCGAGCACCTCGCCCTCGGTCACGACCTCGCAGCGGCAGGCGATGCGCGCGTAGCGCGGGTCGCCCCGCGCGACGATCGCCTGTTCCTCGCGCGTGAGCGCGGCGAAGCGGATGGGCGCCTCGAGCCCGGGCTCGAACGTGTCGTCGTCTTCGAGCGCGAGGCCCTCGTCGTGCAGCAGCGCGACCACGTCCTGGGCGATGGCCGGCGCGGCCGTGAGGCCCGGCGACTGGATGCCGATCACGTTGACGAAGCCCCTCACGTCGCCCGCGGCGATCACGAAGTCCTCGCCGTCGGCGACGGCGCGCAGGCCGGCGAACTCGGCGATGCAGTCGGTCTCGCTGATGCCCGGAGCGAGCCGGCGCGCGCCCTCGAACACCTCGGCGCTCCCGACGGCCGTGGTGCTCAGGTCGTCCTTCTCCGCCCAGTGGGCGGTGGGGCCGACCATCAGCGTGCCGTCGTAGGTCGGGATCAGCAGGATGCCCTTGGAGGTCGGCGATGGGCAGGGGAACACGACGCGCCGGACGGTCCCGACGAGGCGCTTGTCGAGCAGGTACTCCTCGCCCTTGCGCGCGCGGATGGTGACGCCGTTCGCGCCCGCCATGCGGGCGACGTCGTCGCCGTAGAGGCCGGCGGCGTTGACGATCATGCGCGTCGCGACGTGCCCTTCGTCGG
>SKWV01000105.1 GCA_007128755.1 Trueperaceae bacterium | reverse complement strand
GATCTCGGCGTACTTCGCCTGGAGCGTCGCGTTGAAGGCCTCTTCGGCGAGCGGGTCCAAGTGGATGGAGGAGATGGCCTGCGGCTCGCGACCCTCCGCGCCCGTGAGGGCCCAATCGGGCCGCTCGGCACGAGGCCTGACCTCGCGCATGGGCGGCAGCTCGGCGGGCTCCATCAGCTGGCCCAAGCTCCCGTCGGCCAGCACCACCGCCACGCAGCGGTAGCGGTCGGCGAGGTCGAAGGCGTCGACCGTCAGGTCGATGAGCTCCTGCACCGTGGCGGGCGCCAGGACGATCATGCGGTAGTCGCCGTGGCCGCCGCCCTTGGTGATCTGGTGGTAATCGCTCTGGGCGGGAGCGATGTTGCCGAGCCCTGGGCCGCCGCGCATGATGTCGACCAGCACGGCGGGAACCTCGGACGCGGAGATGTAGGAGAGGCCCTCCATCATGAGGCTCACGCCGGGGCTGGACGACGACGTCATCGTCCGCACGCCGGTGGTGGCCGCGCCGTAGACCATGTTGATGGCGGCGATCTCGCTCTCGGCTTGCACGAACACGCGGCCGAGCTCCGGCATGCGCCAGGCCATGTGCTCGAGGGCCTCCGTCTGCGGAGTGATCGGATAGCCGAAGTACGCCTGACAGCCGGCGCGAACGGCCGCCTCCGCGAAGGCGACGTTCCCCTTGAGGAGCTCGCGTGCCATGTGGACCCCCTACGCGGCTGCTCGAGCCCGGTAGACCGTGATGGCCGCCTCGGGACAGATGGTGGCGCAGAGCACGCAGCCGGTGCAGACGCCGGTCGGGTCCACGAGTTCCACGGGGCGGTAGCCGCGTGCGGTGAACCGCTCGGTCGAGACGCGCAACACGTTCTTCGGACAGACACCCGTGCACAAGGAGCAGCCCTTGCAGAGCGACTCGTCGATCGTCACGTAGCCCTTCATAGGGACCTCCTGTTCAGTACCCACAGGCTAGCCGTATCGACCAGGGCGGAGTGTCCCAGATGACCATGTGCGGTGCGCTAGCAATCCACGGTTTCGTTCCGGCCGGCGGACCCCCGGTCTCGTCAGTCGTCGCCGTGGAAGGTGACGCGGTTCTTGCCCGCCTGCTTCGAGCGGTACATGGCCATGTCGGCGTGCCGCTGCAAGGCGCTGGCGTCGAGCGCGTCGTCGGGGAACACGCTGACGCCGAGTGAGGCCGACAGCGTGACGGCTTGCCCCAGGACGCGGCACGGTTCGGCCACGCACGCCAGGAGCGCCCGCGCGACGTCGTCCACGTCGCTCGACCGCCGCACGTCCGAGATCAGCGCCACGAACTCGTCGCCCCCGAAGCGCGCCAGGGTGTCGCTGCTGCGCAGGCACGAGGCGAGGCGGCCGCCGATCTGCTGCAGCACGTCGTCGCCGGCGTCGTGACCGAAGGTGTCGTTCACGAGCTTGAAGCCGTCCAGGTCGAGGAAGAGCAGAGCGAGGCGGCGTCCGTGCCGCTTCGCGGTCTCCACCGATCGCTCCAGGCGCTCCTCGAGCAGTACGCGGTTGGGGAGCCCGGTGAGATGATCGTGCTGGGCCTGACGCACGAGCGCCGTCGTGCGCTGCCGGACGGTCTCCTCGAGCCCGTCGGTGAGCGTCCGGAGCTCACCATTCACGCGCGCGAGTTGCTCGTTGTGCTCGGTCAGCTCGGCCGTCTGCTCGCGAACGAGCCGTCGGAGGCGCCAGCGCAACCGCTCCTCGACGACGTGCTGTTCCGTGACGTCCTCCAGGGTCACCGTCACCGCCACCATGTGGCCTCGCGGGTCGTGGAGGGGAGCGGCGCACACGGCGAGACGGGCGAGGGCGCCGTCGGGACGGCGGTAATGGACGCCGGCGTCGACGACGTCACCCGCGAGCGCTCGGCACAGCGGGTGCTCGCCGGCTTCGAACGGGCTGCCGTCGCCGCGGCTCAGGCCGTCGATCGCAGCGAAGACGTCGCTCCCCTCCGGCACGCTCCCTCGGCCGAGGATCTGGACCGCTGCGTCGTTGATCATCACGACGCGCCCGGTCGGGGCGTCTGCGACGACGACACCGGGCGATATCTGGTCCAGGACGGCGCGGAAGAGCGCCTCGCGATCGACGAGGCCCGATTCGGCGAGGGCCCGGGTGGCCTCGTGAGGCATGGCGTGACGCGAACCGATACCTTCGTCCACAGCGCACCTTCGAGAGTCGAGAAGCCTTGGGCGAGCGGCCCCGGACCCGATCGTCCGCGACCGTGAACTTCTGGGAAGCACATGGTACTGGGCCGAGCGACGGCTGTCCAGATGAAGTCGTGCGGCGAGGCGCGAGAGGCCAACCGGCCCTGCCGCCCGGTCGCGACGCCTGCTAGGCTCGTGGTCGATCATGACGAGGCGAGAGCCACCCCGCAGCGTCCGTTGGGGCATCATCGGCTGCGGCGACGTGACCGAGGTGAAGTCGGGCCCGGCGTTCGCTCGCGTCCCCAACTCCTCGCTCGTCGCGGTGATGCGCCGCGACGCCGACAAGGCGCGCGACTACGCGCAACGGCACGGCGTGCCGCGCTGGAGCGCCGACGCCTCCGAGATCATCGACGCGGACGACGTCGACGCGGTGTACGTCGCCACGCCGCCGGGGAGTCACGCCGAGTACGTGCGCCGCGCCGCGGCCGCGGGCAAGCCGGTGTACGTCGAGAAGCCCATGGCCTTGGGCCCGGTGGAGGCCGAGTCGATGGTGGCCGCCTGCGCCGAGGCCGGCGTGCCTCTCTTCGTCGCCTACTACCGGCGCGCGCTGCCGCGCTTCGAGTTCGTCCGGGAGCGGCTGCACGACGGGAGCATCGGCGAGCCGACGCTCGTGCAGCTCGAGCTGCGCATGCGGCCTCCCCGGGATGGCGCGGCCGCCGGCTGGCGCTGGGACCCGCAGGTCGGCGGTGACGGCTTGCTCTTCGACGTCGGCAGCCACGGTCTCGATCTCGTGGATCATTGGCTGGGTCCGATCGAGGAGGTCGAAGGGTACGCCGCGAGTCGCTTGCCATGGTCACACGTGGCCGACGAGGTGGTGGGCTCGTTCCGGTTCGCCTCCGGCGCGCTGGGCGTGGGCGCGTGGAGCTTCGCGGCGCCCGCGCCGCACGACGCCATCACCGTGTTCGGCACGCGCGGCAGCGTCGCCGTGCCCCTGCTGGCCGACGGTCCGGTGCGCCTGACGGACGCCTCCGGCGCCGTCACGGAGCACGTCATCGAGCACCCCCGGCACGTGCAGGAGCCGCTGATCGCCCTGATCGTCGACGAGCTGCTCGGCCGCGGCGGGCCGAGCCCCAGTACGGGGGAGAGCGCGCTGCGGACGCAGGCGGTGCTGGGAGCATTGCTCCGGCGTCGCGCCGAACGCCGGTGACGTGAGGGAGGAGACGGCATGGACGCACGGTGGCAGATGAACGGGTGGCGGCTCAGCGCCGTGTTCTTCCTCTTCGGTGTGGCACTCCTCCTCGTGGCCTTCACGCAGGCGGCCGCCATCCCGCGTCAGGCCCACGACGACTTCGCGGCCCTGGTGCGGGCGCACGGTGGCGGCATGTCGCACTCGGCGACCTATCCGGACACCTACCGGCAGATGAGCGCGAACCGGCGCATGCTCCAGAACGCCTACCTGGGCGGCAGCGGCCTGGTGCTGTTCACCGTCGGGTGCGTTGGCCTCATGCGCTCTGCCGGGAGCCCTGTCGAGGAGGCGTTCGACTAGCGGCGCCGTCAGGCCCCGTGGTCATGGCCACGAAACCACGCTCTGCTCCAGCGAAGTTGAAAAGTGCCGTTCCTGACGCCGCAGCGCACTGGTAGTGTCGCTTCACATGCGATCGGTCGCTTCGATCCTCGCGATGACCATGCTCGCGCTGGCGCTGGCGCAGCCGGTCGCCGTCACCTCACCGCCCGACCGTTTCGTCGCGCCGGGAGAGTACGTCACGCTCGTCTTCAGACTGCACGCGTCGGAGCGCGTCGACGTCGACCTCGTGGCCGACGTCGACGAGGGCTGGGTCATCGTGCGGCAACCGGGACGCGTCGCGCTCGAAGCGGACCGCAGCACCCCCGTGGCGATCACCGTCGAGGTGCCGAGGGACGCTCCCGCTCGGCTCGCGAGCGACGTCGTCCTGCTCGTCGAGGCGCCCGCATCGCGCTCCACCGGCGTCGTGACCCTGAGCGTCACCGAGCGCACGTCGCTCCTCCTCGAGGCCCCGCGCGAGGTGACGCTCGGTTCCGACGGCTTGATCGTGAGCGTGATCAACGACGGCAACGGCGCCGAAGAGGTGTCGGTCGAGCTCCGTCGCGGCGGCGAGGTGCGGGCGAGGCGCGACGTCGCCCTGGGGGTCGGCGAGCGCCAGGCGATCCGGTTCGATCTCGTCGACGACGGGCCGCACGACCTGGTGGCGTCGAGCGCACAGGGAACCGTCGTCCGCCGCACCGTGCACGTCGT